>CAISDD010000048.1 GCA_903883985.1 uncultured Pseudomonadota bacterium
CAATGAGGCTGTCGAAGTGCCTGCTCTTGAAAATCAAGGGCAACGACAGGCTCTGCCCGTACGCTGAACTCGTGTAACCCCGTAGGAGCGGGCTTGCCCGCGATAGCCACCGTTGAATCACGGGTAAGCCCGCTCCTACGGCACGGCCAACGGAGGAATAAGTGATGTTGCGTAATTGATTTTCCCATAAACCGAGTCCGGGCTATCCATTTAACCGGAGTTGTGCTTTCTCCACGGTCGATTCTGCCAAGCAAGGTAAGTAACCTGTCGAAACCAATTTGGCTTACCACCGGGCCACTCACCCTGCCCTCTCCCGAAGGGAGAGGGTTCCACCCCCTTCCCCCTCCGGGGGAAGGGCCGGGGATGAGGGCCTGCGCCGGCTGCTTAATGTAGGCAAGTTACGCGACATTACTTATCACGGCAAACCCGGCCCCGGCAGTATTAGAGTAAACCTGCTGCCGCGATCCGGCGTGGACTGCACCGTGACCAGACCGCCATGCATCTGCGCAATACGCTCCACCAGGTAGAGCCCCAGTCCGGCGCCTGGCTTGCCCAGCGCACCGCGACCGCGGAAATATTTCTGGAACACACGTGCCAGCTCATCCTCAGGGATGCCGCTGCCGGTATCGTTGATTTCAATAGAAACGCCGTCTCCCGGCTGACCTTGAATCCTCAAAAGCAAAGGTGAGTCGGGTGGTGAATGGCGCAAACCATTGCTGATCAGGTTGCGCAGCGCCACCTGCAACAACTTCCAGTCGCATTCCAAGCTTGGCGGCACCGCCGTCGCAATGAGCTCAATCAAATGGGACGGCCACTCGGCGACGACGCCTGCCACCACTTCGCCGATATCGCAGGGGGTCAGGTTCAGGGTTTGGGTAGTGCCCTCGATGCGGTCCAGCGAGAGATACTCATCCATCAGGTCGCTCATGCGCCGGGATGCGTCCTTGATGTTGCCGCAGCGCGACAGGCTCTTGTCCTGCGAGGTATCCAGGCTTTGCGCCACATGGTGCACCGAGGTATTGATGATCGCCAGTGGCGTACGAAACTCATGCGACACCATGGCCACAAAATCGCGCTGCTGCTGCACTGCCAGTTGCTCCACGGCCAGCGCACGGCGCAAATCAACTTCAAGCGCCTCGCGCCGGCTGATCTCGTCCACCAGCGACACCGTGCGCTCCTGCACCTGCACCTCCAACGAACTGTTCAGCGCCGCCTGGGCCGCGAGCTTTTCGCGTTTCAAGTCGTTGTAACGCCCGGTGATGGCTAGGCTCATGACCAGCATGTTGATGATCGAGCCGACTTCATAACTGTAGTCGGTAAGAAAACTCGGTTCCATTTGGCCAAGTAAGCGCAGGTAACGCAGCACACCACCGGCGATAAGGATGCCGAATGCCAGGACAAAGAACCGTGCCGGCGCGTGTCCGCGCCACCACAACCGTGTCGCCAACGCAGTCAGCATCGGGGCCCAGCCCAGCACAACCAGGCGCGCTGGCAAAACGCCCGCAGAGTAGCCCACGGTCAGGGTCAGGGCAATGAACAGCGCCGACAGCAGCGCCGAACTGATCACCAAAGCGCGCCCCGTGCGCGGCAGCACACGGTCAAACTCCATCTGCCTCACGGCCACCATGGTGGCGATCCAGATCGAGTTGCACAGCAGGCTGCCCATCAGGGCGTCGGTCAGCGTGCCGCTCCAATGCGAATACTGCTGTAAGTAACCCGCCCACAGCAGCGCAATCAAGCAGTTGGATGCGACGTACAAGGCATACCAGCCGCTCACCGACTCGCGCGTCCAGCGCCAGAAGAACAGGTGAAAAATCAGAATCGTGAAGTAAACCCCAAAGAACAAACCGTAAGACAGGCTCTCTGTGCGCACTGCCTGATGAAACGCCTCGGCTTGCCACAGCCGCACCTGGGCCGATACCAAGTTGCTCGACTGCAGGCGCAGCCACAGGGTTTGCGGCGCTTCGGTATCGAGGTCCAGGTGAAACACGGCATGACGGTAATCCATCTCCCACCGTGCGCGCGGCAGGTGGTCGCCAGCGCGGCGCTCGGAAAAACTGCCGTTAGCAGCTCGCGTATACAGGCGCAGGTCGTCATGCAAAGGGTTGGTGATTTCCAGCAACCAGTGATGGGGCGCGGAATGGGTACGTGCCACCTCCACACGCAACCAGATCGCCGCCGTGGTGAAACCCAGGTTGAGCTCGCCCACCAGCGGCCTGAAGGCTCGCGCCGCCGCCACTTCCTGAATACCGAGCTGGCCCCCTTCGTCCTTGAGCCAGGCCAGCTTGCCGCCCAGATCAACCCGCTGGGTTGTGGCGCTCAAGGGCACCGTTTGCGCCTGCGCCGTCGGCGTCAGCAGCAAAACAGAAAGAAGAAGCGAAAGAAAAAAAAGCAGGCTGCGCCACATGGTGGAGCACCATAGCACGCCGTAATTGACCTCGCGCTTAGATTTGCTTAGATTCCCCGGCGCCCCATGGTCTAGTCTCGCAGACATGGCACAAATTATTCTGCTCGAAGATGAACGCATCCTGCGCGAAGACCTGACCGAGTTTCTCGCCAGCCTTGGGCACAGTGTGCAGGCGGTGGGCAGCATTGCCGAGTTCGAGCGTGCCTTTGTCCCGGGTCGCCACCTCATCGCCATCCTGGATCTGGGCCTGCCCGACGGCGACGGCATGGACGTTATTGAACGCTTGCGCCGCGACAACCTGCGCCTGGGCATCCTCGTGCTGACCGCACGCATCAGCACCCAAGCCAAAGTGGCGGGGCTGCAAAGTGGTGCCGACCACTACCTGACCAAAACGACTGACATGGACGTCCTCGCCGCCACGGTTGATTCACTGGCGCGCAGGCTCGACCTGGGCGGGGTCAGCGCTGACTGGGTGCTCGATGCCGGCAAGAAACAACTGATTGCGCCGGGCCTGCCGCCGATTGAACTCAGCGCCCAGGACTACACCGTGCTCAAGGCTATCTTCGACGGCCAAGGACTAAGCGTCAGCAAGAAATCCATCGTGGCGGCACTGGGTGAAGACTTCCTGTCCTACGACCTGCGCCGCCTGGACACCCAGATCAACCGCCTGCGGCGCAAAGTCTTGGAGGCCACCGGCACCGACCTGCCGCTCAAAACCCTGCGCAACGAGGGTTACCAGTTCTACGGAGCGGTGGCGCCGCGCTAAACTAATCTGCAGGGCGTGGCGATCTACCCATTCCAGCGATTGCTGCGCTCGCACAGGCCGTTGCGCGAAATCAGGATAATCGCCCCCATGCAGGCCTCGCTAGCCAGCCAACTGCCCTCCATTGCCGCACTGTGCGAGTAGTATGGTGTAGCGCACCTTGAGTTGCTTGGATCGGCGGCCGGGCCTGATTTCAACCTTGAGTCCCGCCGACCAACCCTACACCGCACCCAACTTCGCAGCCTGGTGAGCGACGGGGGCGTGGAACAGTATCAGGCATACGGCGGAATAAACGGCATTCCGCCCCTACGCGGGCTCTTCCGCGATGACCTTGCAAGCCAGCGACGCTTCCATTCGCCGGCAAGCCGTCTCCCACAAGGCTCGTGATGGCCGGTCATGGAAATCCTACGCTGGCTTCTGGATGGCAGCCCTACTCTGAGGAGTCGTTCAACTCATCCGCGCGGCCCTGGCCCTTGGACTCACCTCACACTTCAAGCCAAGCTGACGTCTGATCGCGGCTTCCAGCCCCTTACCCAATTCCGCGGTACCGTGCATGGGCTGGGCGCGCAAACAACATTTATCGGTCCCACGCTCCAGCGTGGGAACGCATCCCATGGCGCTCCAGCGCCCCGTAGTCTCGTTGCCTTGAAAGCCGTCGTGCTGGCGCAGATGCGTCCAGCTATCGAGGAGGAATTGCACCGCATCCGGGCGGGTAAACACGG
>CAISDD010000049.1 GCA_903883985.1 uncultured Pseudomonadota bacterium
ACTCAGCAACGCAGGGCGGAACGCGAAGCGGTTCCGCCCTTCAATCACCATCAAGATGGCGAATCGCCCTTCTGGCATCCGCCCTACACGGGCTGATCGAGACCTTGCCATCGTAGCTGCCTACGCCAGGGGGCTGCACCTTGCGAGACATCGGCGACTACTTCGGCTTACACTGCTGACGTGTTAGCAAGCTCGTTCGGGCGACTTTCCTGCAAATATCTCGAGTGACAAAACCGTAAGCCATTGTTTATGGGTAGGAGTGTCGCGCGACTACCCCCGTGGTTGCGGCAAAAGGAAAGACCTGACCCTTCGAGGAAATCCCGATGTATCTGGGCATCGATTTCGGCACCTCCGGCGCGCGCGCCTGCGTCATGGCTCCTGGCGGCCAGATTGAGGATATGGTTAGGCTGGAATTCGGCGAGCTCACGCCCGACGAAGCCGCTGCATCCTGGAGCGAGGTGCTGTTCAACCTGATCGCGCAGGTGCCCGCTGGCCTGCGCCGACGCCTGCTGGCGTTGGCGGTGGATGGTACTTCCGCGACCGTGCTGGCGTGTAACGAGGCACTGGAGACGACTTATCCGCCCCTGCTCTACAACGACGCCCGTGCAGTCGACGCGGCCCTGACCATCCGCCGCGCGGCCGGAGCAGCACACCCGGCTGCGGCGGTCACTTCCGGCCTGGCCAAGGTACTCTGGCTGAAAAAAAATCTGGGGCCGAATCGCACCCGGCTCTATCTCAACCAGGCCGATTGGCTCAGTGCCCTGCTCTGCGGGCGCGCTGCGAGCGACTACCACAACGCACTGAAGATGGGCGTGGACCTGGAAACTGGACTGTGGCCGGACTGGGTGACCCATCTCGCCGATATCGACACCCTGCCGCTGCCTGTCAAGCCCGGCACGGCGCTGGCATTGGTGGAGCGTCCGCGTGCGCGCTCGCTCGGCCTCAATCCGGACTGTCTGGTGCGCGCTGGCACCACGGACAGCATCGCCGCCTTCCTCGCAGCAGGAATCAGCCAGCCAGGCGAAGCGGTGACTTCCCTGGGCACCACTCTCGTGCTGAAATTGCTTTCGGAAACCCGGGTGGACGCCGGCGAATACGGCGTCTACTCGCACTGGTTCGGCCGTTACTGGCTGGCAGGCGGCGCTTCCAACGCCGGGGGTGGGGTGCTGCGCCAGCATTTCAGCGACACCGAACTCATTGCCCTGTCCGCTGACATCGAAGTGGAAAGCAACACCGGCCTGGATTACTACCCGCTGCCGAGCAAGGGCGAGCGCTTTCCCGTCAACGACCCCGAATTAGCACCCCGACTGGAGCCACGCCCAGCCAGCCGGGCCGAATTCCTGCAAGGAATGTTGGAGGGCTTGGCGAACATCGAAGCGCGAGGTTACACCGTACTCGCACAGTTGGGTGCGACCCCCGCGCACAGCATCTACACCGCCGGCGGCGGTGCCCGCAACGACGCCTGGACACGGATTCGCGCCCGTCTCTTGCGGGTGCCGGTAGCCCGCGCCGGCGAACAGGAAGCCTGCTATGGCACGGCGCGACTGGCCTGCTTTGGAAGCGGACTATTCCCCGGGGGCGGCGATGATTGATGGCCTTTCCTGTACCTGTGCCATGCCCCTGGCGTGGCGCCCGGCTCTAGCAGATGCGTCTGAACACCGGCGGCTGATGCATGAAGCCGCACTCCTGCTGGGCGCGCTCAACCAGATGGAGTGCACACACGATCTGGAGAACGGAAGCGCGGAAGGCCGCCGGCTGGAGCGCATCGAAGCCAAACTGGATCTGGCGCTGAATCTGCTCGCTCGCACCCTGGAACCTGGTTACGCCGCGCCTCCCCGTGAAGTGTTCCTGTCGCCCGAGTTTATCGAATGGGAAGAGGCGCAGGCGCCGACGGATGGTACGCCCCTGATCCTGGAACTTCGCCCCTCCGAGACCCTGCCGCTCATCCTGCGCCTGCCTGCGGTGGCGTCGTTTTCTCCTCCTGGACGGGCGCGAGCCCGCCTGGAAAACCTGTCGGAAGCGCTCGACGAGGCGCTCTACCAATTCGTGTTCCGTCGCCATCGCCAGGCGATCCGCGCGCGCATCTGATCCAGGACGCAGCCCCCACGCCATGGCCTCCGCCGCCCTGCCCTACCTGCCCTGGCGCAAGCCTGCCACGGAAAGCGGGCCGATACGCCTGGGTTCGCGCCGGCTCTATATTCTGCCTACCCGAGCCGGCCTGGTCTTCAGCCTTCTGCTGCTAGGACTGCTAGTCGGCGCCATCAACTACGGCGTCAGCCTGATCTATTTTTTCACCTTCTGGCTGGCCGCGATCACCGTGATGGGGATGTTGCACACCCAACGCAACCTGTCCGGACTGCTGCTGCAAGGCTGCCCCACTGTGCCGGTGTTCGCGGGCGAGAGCGCTTGTTTCAGGCTGCGCGTAGCGAATTCCAGTCGTCTGCCACGGCAAAGCATCGGTCTGCGCCATGTTAACGGTCAGGGTCAAACCCGTGACATCTCCGCCGGCGGAGAAATCCTGTTGGAACTGCCGCTGCCACAAGTCGATCGCGGCTGGAAGACCCCAGGCCGCTTCGCCATCTACAGTGAATTCCCTCTGGGTCTGTTCCGCTGCTGGAGCGTGCTGGACCTGGACTGGGGCGTGCTCGTCTATCCCAGGCCGGCCGCAGATGCGCTGCCACTGCCCGCGACCGGCGCGGACGACGACTCGGGTGCCACTTCGGTGAACGAGGGTACGGAATTCGCCGGCCTGCGAGGCTACCAGCCAGGCGACCCCCCTCGCCGCATCGCCTGGAAGGCCTCCGCGCGTGGTGGGGAAACGCTGCTCACGAAACAATTCGCCGGTGGTGTCGCACGGCACATTGACTTGAACTGGGGACGCACACCGGAACGCGATCCGGAGGGACGTCTGTCGCGCCTCACCCGCTGGGTGCTGGATGCCCACGCATGCGGCCTTTGTTACGGGCTCGAACTACCCGGGCGCAAACTGCCGCCGCGCGTCGGCGAGGCGCACCTGCGGCAATGCCTGGAGGCGTTGGCCCGGTATGGTCAAACTCGGTAGCGCGGGCATGTTGCCTGGTGTTTTGGCCAGGCCAGGGCGGTTCGGCAAGGATGTCGGCGCCACGCTCTGGCTGCTAGGCCCCATGCTCTTGGTACTGGCGCCACATGCGCTACGGTTGCCCATGTGGATCTCGCTTTCCTGGCTGGCATTTGCCCTGCTGGGCTTGGTCGCTGCACGCACGGGACGGCAACCGGTTGGGCGACACCTCAAGACGCTGCTGGCGCTGGCCGGGGTAGCCGGAGTGCTGTTGCAGTACGGCACGGTGATCGGCCCGAGTGGCGGGGTGGCACTGCTGGCCTTCCTCTCCGGCGCCAAGCTGCTGGAGACGAACGGCACACGTGACCGCCTGGGGCTGCTCTTCATCGGCTGTTTTCTCCTGGTGGCCCAGTTCCTCGAGGGACAAAGCCTGTTCACCGCCGCCTATATGACGGGGGCCGCGCTGACGCTGGTGGCGGGCATGATTGCCACGCAACGACCGGCTCCCCCTTGGCGACCAACCTTCGCTCTTGCCGCCCGCCTGATGGCGCAAGCACTGCCACTGGCCTTGCTGGTCTTTCTCTTGTTCCCGCGCCTGGGGGGACCGCTCTGGCACCTGCCGCAACCAGTCGCCACGCACAGTGGCTTGTCAGAGCGCATGAGTCCAGGCGACATCAGTGTGCTCATCCTCTCCGATGAACTCGCCTTCCGCGCCGAATTCGACGGCCCCGTGCCGCCTGCGCCGCAGCGCTACTGGCGCGGGCCGGTGCTCTGGGATTACGACGGCCACACCTGGCACACGGACCCTGCGCCGCGCGCGGATCGCCTGGAGGCCACGGGCCTGGGTCAGCCCTTACGCTACAACCTGACACTGGAGCCGAATCAGCAACGCTGGCTGCCCCTGCTCGGCCTGCCCACCCATCTACCGGAACTGCCGGGCAACCCCACCCGTCTGGGCGTGGACCTGCAATGGCAGGCCAGGGAGCCGATCACCCGGCGTCTGCGCTATGAGGTCGAGGCCTATGCGGAGTACCGCTTGGAAAATCGGTCAGGGGATGGGTCTCCTACACCGGCCTTGCGCGAGCGGGCACTCGCCTTGCCGATGGGTGGCAACCCGCGGTCGCGAGAGATTGCACGTGCCTGGAGGGAGACGGCGGCCAATGACGCGGCCATCGTCGCGCTCGCACTCACACTGTTTCGCACGCAAGCCTTCTTCTACACCCTCACCCCTCCTCGCCTGGGCGCCTGGGCGGTGGACGACTTTCTCTTCGAAAGCCGACGCGGTTTCTGTGAACACTACGCCAGCACCTTCGTCTTCCTCATGCGCGCGGCGGGTGTGCCGGCGCGGGTAGTCACTGGTTATCAGGGCGGCGAACTCAACCCGCTGGGCAACTACTTCATCGTGCGCGGCCGTGACGCCCATGCCTGGGCAGAGGTCTGGCTGGACGGACAGGGCTGGGTGCGAGTCGACCCAACCGGCGCGGTCGCGCCTTCGCGGGTCGAGCGCGGGGTCGAAGCCGCCCTCCCTCCCGGCGAACAACCCGGCGGAGAATTCGCAGCAGCCTGGCTACGGCCACTGCATCTGGGCTGGGATCTCGTCAACAACCGCTGGAACCTGTGGGTGCTGGGCTACAATCAGGAACGCCAACACCAGTTCCTGGCTCGTCTGTCTCCCCTGATGGCGCGGTGGCAGGGTATGGCATGGGCGTTGGGGCTAGGTGCCACCGTCCTGCTTCTGGTCGTCTGCGTGGCCATATTGCCGCGCACGGCGCGCCACGACCCCGCCAGCCGCGAATACCTGCGCTTCTGCCGTACCCTGGCACACCGAGGCATCGCGCGCGGCGCGGCGGAAGCACCCGAAGACTACGCCCGTCGCGCCACCGGCTGGCTCCCCGATCTGGGCCGGGATATCCAATACATCACCCGCCTTTATCTCACCTGCCGCTACGGCCCGGGCGGCGAGGATGACTTGAGCGCGTTGCGCCGTGCGATCACCGGATTCCCCCCGCGCCTCAGGCGGCGCAATCCCACGCAGCCGCTCTGAATCTGAAAGCCCAGGCATGGGACGGAACAAAAATGCATCGACTTCGCTTGGCCTTGCAGGTAGATTCACAAAAAAGATAACAAAGATAATGAGCAGGAGGTGTCGGGCAAGGCGTCCGGGTTCGCAAGGTTCAATCTGCGGTTCCCGGAGTCATTGCCCGGAAATTTTTTCGGACGTGATCGTGATCTCCATCGGATTCGTTTCCGATATGCGAGGCGCAATCCGGCGACCCGTCCACTAGATTCGTGGATTAGCGCCGTAACTCGGCAACCATCATTTCATTGGATTTACCCATGAGGAAACACCATGTCTGAAGACAAGCCAAAAACGAGCAAGCGAATCACCAAAAAAGCCGCGGAAATTAAGGAAATCGTCAAGCCTGCGAAGACGGTACCCAAGAGCGCCTTCAGCGAACGCGCAGCCGCCGAGAAGAGTCCGCCGAAAACCGCCAGCAAGCCCACTGCCGTGGAACCCGTAGTCATTGTTGTGGAACCCGTGGCCGTTGTTGTGGAACCCGTGGCCGTTGTTGCGGAACCCGTCGGCAAGCCCGTTGCGGTCAAGGCTGCCGCGAAGAAGTCCAAAACCACAGAGGCCAAGTCCGCCGCCCCTACCGGCAAACACCCGGAGAAGCCCGTAGCACCCTCGGCGGAAGAACGTCAGCGCTGGATCGCCACGGCAGCCTACCATCGCTACGAGAATCGCGGCCGTCTCCCGGGTTACGAGCAGCAGGACTGGGCAGACGCGGAAGCAGAAATCGAGACGCTGATCGGCAAGGCTTAAGGTGCCTCCAGTCGCACGTTCTGCTCCACGTTCTGCTCCACTTCCAGTAATTCCAGCACATTGCCATCCGGATCGTGCACAAACAAGGCGGCGCGACCGGATAGGCTTAAGCTGTAGGGCACGCCGGCGACATCGAGGCGTGCCCTGAGCGCACCTAATCCGATCACGCCCAGCGCGGTGTGACGGTCGCGGCCGCCGTGATCCGGTCGGACACTCGCCGGGTCTGGGCTGGGCAGGTTGATCAGATGGATTTGCCCGCTGCCGACGTCGTACCAGATCCCGTCGAAGCGCATGGCCGGCCGCGCCGAACTCGGTCTCAGACCGAGTACGCCCTCGTAGAAGATGCGCGAGCGCTTCAGATCGGCCACCAGCAAGGAAGCATGGAGCAGGGAAACCACTTCAGTCATCTTGTTGCATCCTTCCGGAAAACAGCGTGGCGGCAACGATCATGGCACCGCCTATCCATTCGTGCCGGCCCATCACCTCGCCGGCCAACCAGCGGCTGGCAAGCGCGGCCACGACCAGTTCCGCCAGCAGGATGACGACGGCCCGGTTGGCCGGGGTGTGGGCTAGTCCGAACTGTACGCTGAAGGTCGCCAGCAACAGGGCCACGGCGATGCCCAGCAGCAGCCCCCAGCCCCCGACGTCGAGCGCGATCACGGGTGCCGCGCCTTCGATCAAGGCGTAGACCGTGGAAATGGTCACCACGCCGGCGAAAACCCAGAGCGAACGCAGTGCGATGGGCGTGGACTTGAGGCGGCGGGTGAGAACATTGCTGAGTGCAAAGCCCATACCCGAGGACAGGCCCAACCATTCCGCCGCACTGTGCGGCAAGGGGAAGCCCCCATCCCCCGCCAGCATCACCCAGGCACCCACGAGTGCGAACGCAATCACCAACCAGGCGCCACGACCGGCGCGCTCCTTCAGGAGCACATGCGCAAACGGCACGGTCCACAGCGGCGCCAGGTAAAACAGCAACATCACCCTGACCACCTCGCCGTCGATCACGGCCAGGATATAGGCAAGATTGGTCCAACCTGCAACCAGGGCCAGCGCCAACAGCAGGCCCCATTCCTGCCGCGCCTCGCTGCGCTCGCGCCAGGACAGGAGCAGCAGCGGCGGCAGGGCGACCAGATAGGTCAGCACGGAAGAGACGCTGCCGCTGAGGCCGGCCTGCTCCAGAAGTCGGTAGGGGTACCAGACCAATCCCCAGGTGGTCGCGGCGACCAGCAAAGCCAGAGGGGCCAGACAACGACTTGCGGGCATATAATTCGCGACCTTTTTCCTATGAATCAGGGTCCGACTCAACCTGAGCCTACTCATGAACCCGCTTCTGAACCAGCTCCAGCCCTACCCGTTCCAGCGCCTGCGCGAGCTGTTCGCGGACTGCACGCCCAATCCATCCCTCTCGGCGGTAAACCTTTCCATCGGAGAGCCCAGGCACGCGACGCCGCAATTCATCAAGGAAGCACTCGGCGCCAACCTGCACGGTCTGTCCAGCTATCCCGCCACCCAGGGCAGCGACGACCTGCGCACGGCCATCGCCGACTGGGCCAGCGTGCGTTACGGCGTAGAACTCGATCCCGCAAACCAGGTACTGCCGGTGAACGGCAGCCGTGAGGCGCTGTTTGCCTTCGCCCAGGCGGTGATCGACCCCTCCTTGCATCTCAAGCGGGTGCTCTCGCCCAACCCTTTCTACCAGATTTATGAGGGCGCCGCCCTGCTCGCGGGCGCCAGGCCTTATTTCCTCAACACGCTGCCTCAGCGCAAGTACCGCTGCGACTATGCCAGCGTGCCCAAAGATATCTGGGAAACGGTGCAACTGGTCTATGTCTGTTCTCCGGGAAACCCCACCGGCCGTGTGATGAGCCTGGACGATTGGCGGGAAATCTTCGCACTGGCCGAGCGCCACGGCTTCGTCATCGCGTCCGACGAGTGCTATTCAGAAATTTATTTCCAGGAGGGACTGCCGCCCCTGGGCGCGCTGACCGCGGCGCGGAAACTGGGCCGCGACTTCGGCAATCTGGTGGTGTTCAACAGCCTGTCCAAGCGCTCCAATGTTCCCGGCCTGCGCTCCGGATTCGTCGCAGGCGATGCCGAATTGATCCGGCAATTCCTGCTCTACCGCACCTACCACGGCAGCGCCATGAATCCCGCCGTGCAGGCCGCGTCCGCGGCCGCCTGGCGCGATGAAAACCATGTCATTGACAACCGCCGCCAGTACCGAGAGAAATTCGCCGCCGTCATGCCCATCTTGAAAGGTAGTCTGGTGTTCGACGCGCCGGATGCCGCCTTCTACCTTTGGGCTGGAGTACCTCGGGGTGACGATATTGCGTTTGCCCGCGATCTGTATCGGGAAAAGCACGTTACCGTGCTGCCAGGCTCGTACCTGGCGCGCGAGGTGACTGGAGTGAATCCGGGCCAGGGCTATATCCGCATCGCCCTGGTGGATGGACTGGAGCCCTGCGTCGAAGCGGCGCGGCGAATTGCGGATTTCGTGAACGAATAGAATACAAATCAACCTGCCGTATCAATAATTCAAAGGAATCGTCATGCAAGAACTGCAACAGATCATCGAGGAAGCCTTCGAGCGCCGCGCCGAAATCACGCCGCGCAATGTCGAGCCTCAAGTCAAGGATGCAGTCATGTCCGTGCTCAATCTGCTCGACATGGGGTCATTGCGCGTCGCCGAACGGGTGGAAGGCCAGACCTGGGTAACCCACCAATGGATCAAGAAGGCCGTGCTGCTATCTTTCCGCCTGGAAGACAATGCCTTCATCAAAGGCGGATTCACCAATTACTATGACAAGGTTCCCTCCAAGTTCGCCGACTTCAACAGCCGCGATTTCCGCGAAGGCGGCTTCCGCGTGGTGCCGCCGGCCACCGCCCGCAAGGGCTCCTATATCGCCAGGAACGTGGTGCTGATGCCCTCCTACGTCAACATCGGCGCCTATATCGATGAAGGCACCATGGTCGACACCTGGGCCACGGTCGGCTCCTGCGCGCAGATCGGCAAAAACGTACATCTCTCCGGAGGCGTCGGCATCGGTGGCGTGCTGGAGCCGGTCCAGGCCGGCCCCACCATCATCGGCGACAACTGCTTCATCGGCGCCCGTTCCGAGGTGGTCGAAGGAGTCGTGGTGGAAGACAACAGCGTGATTTCCATGGGCGTCTACATCGGCCAATCCACCCGCATCTACAACCGCGAAACGGGCGAGGTGTCCTACGGGCGCGTGCCGGCAGGCTCTGTGGTGGTATCCGGCAATCTACCTTCATCCGACGGCAAGTACAGCCTTTACTGCGCCGTCATCGTCAAACAGGTGGATGCCAAGACACGCTCCAAGGTCGGCATCAACGAGCTGCTGCGAGGCATATAAGCGTGTCCTCCAGGCAAGAAATCTCTCGCGAAGATGCGGAGACGCCAGGACGCCTGTCAGGGGCAGATCGATAGCCGCTGCATCAACAAGACGACAAGGAAGCTTCAGTGTATCGGTGTTGACCTGGCTGATGTTGGACGAGGATGATCTGCCCGACCTGATCCAGAAAGCCGGATCGCCGTTGCTGGAATCGGGTATGTAAGTCGACCGTAGCGCCACTGACACGGTTCGAACATAGCTTGACCGACCGTAGCGAAGGGAGGGTACATGGAAACGCTAATGATTATAAAATCAACAAATGCAGTTTCTCCACCATGCAACCTAGCGCCGCCATGAACACCGCTTCCGCCGCAGCACCCTCCTCCCCCCCTGGGCACCAACTGAACCAGGCCGAGACCCACAAGCTCCTCGGCAACATACAGATCCCGCCGCAGCCGGAGATCGTGCGGGCTATCATCATCGAACGCAACAGCGATGACCCGGACATCCAGCGCATTGCCCGGCTCATTTCGAAAGATGTCGGTCTTTCCGCCGCCGTGCTGAAGGCGATCAATTCGCCCTACTATGGCTTGCGTAACAAGGTAGGCTCCATCATGCACGCAGCATCGCTGTTGGGCATGAAAAACATCGGCACCCTGGTCATGGGCCTGGCACTGCGCGCCTGCTCCCCGGTTGCGGGCATGGAACGCTACTGGGAAAGTGCCAGCCGCAGCGCGCAACTAGCCGGCCTGCTGGCACGAAGGTTGGTCTTGGGCAACGCCGAAGATGCCCATCTCTACACCCTGTTCCACGACAGCGCGATGCCCCTGCTGATGCAACGCTTTCCCGAATATCGTCAGACCATGCTGGATATCGCGGGGTTGGGCTGGGCCGAGGTCACCGCGCATGAAGATGCGCGCCACAGCACCAATCATGCCACGGTGGGCGGCCTGCTCGCCAGCAACTGGGGCTTGCCCGAGCACATCCGCGCAGCCATCACGCTGCATCATGACATCACGGTCTTTACTGACGACAACTTGCCGCGCAATGTCGTCGATCTCATCGCCATCGGCCATATCGCGGAACGTGTCGAGAACGCGTTATCGCAGCAGATGAACGACAGCGCCTGGGAGGAATTTGGTACGTCCTGCCACCACCACTTGCTGCTGGGGGAAGAGGAGTTGCAGGACTTCATCGATTCCGCCAAGGAGTTGTTCGGGATGGATGGATACTGAACGGGGCGTGGCCAGTGGCGGCGATCTCCTCGCTTTACTTCGGCGTTCCTGCTGCCCGCAAGGCTACAGGCATTCATGTGTGTAGCCACGAACGAATTTGGAAGGGGTTTGCATCCCCTCCCAAATTGCCACGCCTGAAACCCCGGCCTTCAGGCCGGAGTTTCAGACTTCGCACCGCACTGAAGGGCGGGGTTTCAAACCGGAGTTAGTTTACGATGAAGCTCTGCCGCCTGTTGCTACCCATCTGCCTGGTCGGTTCCGCCCACGCCTTTGAAGTCGCCGAGTTCAGGAGCGGCATGGCGCAGGGCGAGGTCAAGACCCTGCTGCTCGCGAACTGGAATTTCGACCGGGTGATGGAACCATCGGAAGACGTGATCCTGGCCTACGACGAGGACCCTGGCATCGCCCGGCGTTACCAGTTTCGATTCTGCAAGGGAAAACTGGCGGGCTTCGAACAGGACGTGAGGCCCTCGCTCCGGTCGCTGATCCTCACCACCAACAATTATCTCAACCAATATGGGCAGCCGACGCGGGTCTATTCCAACACCCATGTCGTCAGCAACGGCGAGAAAGCCGTGTTTGCGATGTTCTGGAAGAACGGCGTGGACAGCATAGGGCTGAAGTATTACGTCTTGCCCAACATCGAACAGATGAGCCTGTCCTTCGACAGCAACAACCTGTGCTACGGCACGCCGAGGATGTAGCGCAGAGCTACAGCGGGTTTCCAGCGCGGATTCCCCTACAATCCCGCTAAAACTGGAGTCCACATGAGTAAACCCTGCCCCTTCTGCGTCCTGGACCCCGCTCGCATCCTCGCCGAGGATGAATTCACCGTGATATACAAGGACGGCTTCCCGGTCTCCCCGGGCCACACGGTCATCATCCCGAAGCGCCACTTCCCCACCCTGTTCGACGCCACCCAGGAGGAGCGCACCGCTCTGCTCACGGCACTCGACCAGGCCAAGACCCTGCTCGATGAACAGCATCGCCCGGATGGCTACAACATCGGCATCAACCACGGCCCCGCCGGAGGCCAGTCGGTCCCTCACCTGCACATCCACCTCATCCCCCGTTACCTGGGTGACAAGGAAGACCCGCGCGGCGGTGTGCGCTGGGTGCTGCCGGACAAGGCGAAATACTGGACGTGAGCGCCTTGCCGGAACTCACCTGGAGCCGGAGGCTGTTCCTGGCGCTGTTCTGCACCGGCATGCTCATCCTGACGCGCGACCGGATCGAGTTCGAGCTGGGTTACGCCTGCGAGTATGGCAATTTTCACGGTCTGATATTCCCCCGCGACCAGAAGATGGCTGCGACCTGGCTACGCCGGGCAGCCCAGCTTGGCCACGCGCGAGCGCAGTATCTGCTCGCATTGAGCTACTCGCGCGGCTGGGGCGTGAAACAGGACGATGTCATGGCAGAGCACTGGTTCAGCCTGTCCGCGGGCCAGGCATATGCGCCGGCCTGTTTTCATCTGGCCTGGATGCTGCACAAGGGCGAGGGAGTGGCGCGGGACGAGGCCAGAGCGCGCAGCCTCATGGCCCAGGCAGAGGCACTGGGCATGGGCTACACCGCTCAGGCTAGCGCGAATTGGGCTGCGGCCCGGAAGTGGCCGGCAAACCACACCCAAACCGTGCAGTAAGTGGGGGCGGCGGCTAGAATCGCGTGTAACCTTGAACCCGCTTAAACTCATGCCCCGCAAGATTCTCGTCACCTCCGCCCTGCCCTACGCCAATGGCTCCATCCATCTGGGCCATCTGGTCGAATACATCCAGACCGACATCTGGGTACGCTTCCAGAAGATGCGCGGCCATCACTGCATCTATTGCTGCGCCGACGACACCCATGGCACGCCGATCATGCTGCGCGCGGAGAAGGAAGGGATCACCCCGGAACGGCTCGTCGCCCGAGTCTGGCAGGAGCACAAGCGCGACTTCGACGGCTTCCATGTGGAATTCGATAACTACTACTCCACCCATACGCCGGAAACCCGGCAGTACGCCGACCTCATCTACACGCGCCTGCAGGAAGCCGGGCTGATCGAAATTCGTTCCATCGAGCAGTACTACGACCCGGTGAAGGAAATGTTCCTGCCGGACCGGTTCATCAAGGGTGAGTGCCCAAAGTGCCACGCCCGCGACCAATACGGTGACAACTGCGAGGCTTGCGGCGCGGCCTACCAGCCCACCGATCTGATCGACCCCTATTCCGCCGTGTCCGGTGCCAAACCGGTGAGGAAGTCTTCAGACCATCACTTCTTCAAACTCTCCGACCCGCGCTGCGCCAACTTCCTCAAGGGATGGATACTGCCGCCGCAGGTCCAGGCCGAAGCCGCCAACAAGCTGAATGAGTGGCTGCAATCCGGCCTGTCGGACTGGGATATCTCGCGCGATGCACCCTATTTCGGCTTCGAGATTCCGGGCGCGCCAGGCAAGTATTACTACGTCTGGCTGGACGCGCCGATCGGCTATATGGGC
>CAISDD010000050.1 GCA_903883985.1 uncultured Pseudomonadota bacterium
AGCAACAGGGGGTGGCGGCCCTCGCAGCGCGGCGACCCATTGCTCACCTACAAATCATGATGGTCATCTAACTGCAGATAACCTCTACACATTTTGGCAACCTTTCAGCAGTAAACCCGCTTCGTTCTCAGAGCTGGCAGGAGACCCTACCCACTGGCTTTCATATAGAGCCAAATGGGCTCTATATGAAATACAGTGGTTTATCGACCGACATAACCGAGCGCCGCAGAACAGAATCAAAACCATGAAATTCGCGCTTACCCTTGTTTTTGCAATCCTGCTCATGGTCTCGTCAACCGGCATGGCAATCGAGGTCACGTCCGCGCCGCAGTTGGAAATATCCACACAGGTATCCTGGTGCGCGACCGACCCCGGCATGGGCATCGATGAAGTAGCAAAAGGCCGTTGCCAATTCAGGCCGGCTACCCTGAAGGACCTGGCGCCCGGCTTTTCCAACTCTGCCTTCTGGCTGCGCCTCGATCTAAACAATCTGGAAACCAAGGAAATCGTACGCTGGCTGCGCGTGGGCCATCCTCGTTTGCAGCAGGCAAGCTTGTTCAGCGCCAATATTGACGGCACATGGCGACGCACCGACACTGGCACCGACGTAGCGCGCTCACAGCGCCCGGTGGTCGCCTCCAACCTGGTACTGCCTCTGCTGCTGCAAGCTCATGAGCACAAAACCTTCTTTGTGCGGGTGGCATCACAGACGACCATCGATCTGTCGCTCACACTGTGGTTACAGGATGCGTACATTGCGGAGCATCACAGCATTGAAATCATACATATGATGACCATGGGCTCGCTGCTGGCGCTGGTACTCTTGAGCCTGATGGTTTATTTAATATGGCGCGACCCAATTTATTTGTATTTTAGCGCTGGCATGTTTTTCTTAATTATTATAAATTTTATTTTTTCTGGGATTTTGCAGACATACTTCTGGCCTGAAGACCTGTTTTTCGATTACCGGTTTCTGAGTTTGGCAATCGGAGGCTTGATGATTTCTTTCGTGCTGTTTGCGCGGCAATTCATCGGCGAGATGCAGCGTTACCGGCGCCATTACTGGGCGATATATTCCTTTCTCGGGGGGCTGTTGCTGGCTGTGCTGTGGGCTTGTCTGGTGCAATATTCCGTAGCTGTGCAGGTGATTTTTATTATGCTGTTGGTCGTGGTAATAAGCACCATCGCGCTGATTTTCCGCTCCTGGCGCAACGGTAACAGATCTGCAGGCTATTTGGTCTTTGGCTATGTCATACTGTTCATCATGGTGACCTTCCATTATATCGGGGCGTTTTCCGGCAGCCATTTTGTAGACATGGAGAACATAAGCCATTCGTGGCGTATTCTGTTAGTGACGCCTTTTATGATGGCCGGCATTGTGCAGCGCTCGGAAACCTTGCGCGAAATGGCTCGGCAGACTGCTTCGAGCTTGCAGTTTCTGGCACAGGAGGGCAAGCGCGCCGACGAACTTGCCATCGCCAACACCGAGCTGGCTTTCCAGATCGAAGAGAAGGGCAAGCGCACAGAAGAACTCGTCATCGCCAACACGGCAGCGGCGGCAGCGGCTATTTCCAAGGGGCAATTCCTGGCCAACATGAGCCATGAAATCCGCACCCCCATCAACGCCGTGCTGGGTTTCGCCTTTCTCTGCCTGAGGCTCGATCTTCGCCCGCGCGAACGTGACTACCTCAACAAGATTTACAGCGCCTCGAATTCCCTGCTGACCATCGTCAATGACATACTCGACGCCTCGAAAATAGACGCCGGGATGCTCGAAATAGAGCACATCTCCTTCGCGCTGAACGATGTGTTGCAGCGCGCCGCCGATCTGCTCAAGCACAAGGCGCATGAAAAAGGCGTCGAGCTGGTGATCGCAGTCATGCCCGAAATCCCGGAACATTTGCAGGGCGACCCGATTCGTCTGGGTCAGGTGCTGATCAACCTGATGAACAATGCCTTGAAGTTCACCGAACTTGGCGAGATCCGCCTGGTCGTGGAGACGGTGGCCGTCGGCGCGGATACGACCACCTTACGCTTCTCGGTGACCGACACGGGCATCGGTATGACGCCAGAACAGCAGTTGAGCCTGTTCACCGCCTTCACCCAGGCGGATAGTTCCACCACGCGCAATTATGGCGGCACCGGCCTGGGGCTGACGATCAGCAAACAATTAGTCGAGCTCATGGGGGGCAAGATCGAAGTAGTCAGCGACGCGGGAGTAGGCTCCTGCTTCAGTTTCACGACTCGTTTCGGCCTATCGGCCCAGACGGCCGGCGCACCCGCGTCTGGCCAGACGCTGGCCGGCAAGCGCGTTATGGTGGTCGAAGATAACGACACCTTGCGCAAACTGTATACCCTGATCCTGAAGAAATTTGGCTGCCAGGTGGAGGCTGTGGATTCCGGCGAGGCGGCGCTGTTGCAGGAAGGCGAGCCCTTCGACTTCATCCTGCTTGACTGGCACCTGCCCGGTCTGGATGGCCTGGCCGCTGCTCGCCGCCTGCGCGCCAAGGGAAACTCGGCGCACATGATCCTGATCACGGGTGACGAACCGGCGCTGGCTCAGGCGCAAGCGGAGGGCTGCAACATCCAGGCCTTCCTGTGTAAACCCGTGGCGACCACCCGCCTCTTCGATACGATGTTGAGTGCTCTGAACGCGTTGAGCAAACTTAGCGACTCTGCCTCTCTGTCGCCGCCTGGTGAGCGTCCCATGGCCATACCGGATCTGGCGGGAGCCACCATCTTGCTGGTGGACGACAACGAATTCAATCGTCAGGTCGGCCGGGAACTGGTTGAAATTACCCAAGCCAGGGTAGCCACCGCCAACGATGGCGCGGCCGCCGTGGCGGCGGTGGCCGGCGGCGACTACGATCTGGTGCTGATGGATATACAGATGCCGGTGATGGATGGTTACAGCGCCGCTCGCCTCATCCGTGCGAGCCGGACCGACCTGCCTATCATCGCGCTGACCGCCCACGCCATGATTGAGGAGAGATCGAGGGTTCAGGACGCCGGCATGAACGACATCATTACCAAGCCCATCCTGCCCGACGCGCTCTACGCCGTCCTCACCCGCTGGCTTCCGAAAATTGGGCACACCATGCTCACACCCACCCCGGTGCCTGATCCGGTGCCTGGTGCCTTGGCTGATGCCGACCGCCCGCCATTGGCGAGCGCACCGACGCAGCCCCTGGAAAACCCGCGTAGCGACACCGCAGCATTAGCGCCGGAGTTTGCGTCTAATGAAGTCTATGATTTCGGCGTAGCCTTGCTCCGGGTGAACGGCAACCGCGAGATGCTCGAACGCTTTCTGCGGCTATTTCGTGATCGCAACAGCCACATCGTCGCGGAGATAGGCGCGGCATTTGCCCAGGATGACCTGCAAACGGCGCGGCAACTCGCCCATACCCTGAAAGGCTGTGCCG
>CAISDD010000051.1 GCA_903883985.1 uncultured Pseudomonadota bacterium
AGCCCTCTACTACGCGGCCATCCAGACCAACCACCCCATCCTGATCGCGGCATGAAGTTGCTGGTGGACAACCAGTTGCCTTTGGCCCTGGCGCGTTTCCTCGCCGCCAGTGGTTTCGATTGCCAGCATGTCCAGGACATCGGCATGGGTGCGACGGATGATCGGGTTATATGGAAACATGCGAAAACGCATGGCGTGGTTATCGTCACCAAGGACTAAGACTTCCCATTGATGGCGGACAGGCAGGGCAGCATCCCGCCGCAAGTCGTCTGGGTGCGTCTGGGCAATTGCCGTAAGGCCGTCTTGCTGCAAGCCTTCGCCACGCTGTTGCCTGACTTGACAACTTTGCTGGAACAGGGCGGTAGCGTCATCGAGATTCGCTAACCCTGGCGATGCCGAGGGATTTCGCCTCGGCTGCGGCCAGGAAAAACCTATGCGAGCAACTGCCTCTCACAAACGTCGAATGGGCTGTAATAGGGCTGGATGTGCCAGGGAAAATCAAGCTTGGTCCCTTAGCCCTTGCGCGCGGCAGCGGAGAAGGAAGTGTCCATGCTGGCATAGTCACGGCCCACGGGCAAAAAAGAAGTGGCCGGGACTTGGTGTTGATAAGTCCCGAATGGCAGTAGGGGTGCAGTCATAAGTGATGCTGCGAAACCAATTTGGCTTACCACCGGGCTCCCACACCCTGCCCTCTCCCGAAGAGGGTTCCACACCCTTCCCCCCCTCCGGGGGAAGGGCCGGGGATGAGGGCCTGCGCCGGCAGTTTAATGAAGGCAAGTTACGCAGCATCACTTATTACCAATCAGTATTTCAACGATTCTGCGAAAAAGCAGTCAGGTTTGCTCAAAGTCGAACTGATCGAACATGATGGGCTGCTGTTCTTGCTGAATCAGTATCCGATCCAGTTACAGGAATTCCTGCTCGCGGTGGCGTAAAGGTGGAAGGCATGCTGCTTTGCCGGTTTACCACCATCAGGGAATAACCGCTCACGCCCTGAAGGGCCGGCGCAACTGAGTGACGAAGAGAGTGGCAGCCATGGAGCACATGCTGTGGTGTGCAACATGGTAGCGGATAGTTGACAACCCTTACGAATCCGGCGTGCCCCTTGCGGGTGCAGCGCGGCCAGGCGTCGGCTGCTGTGCGATCGGGTGTGTAGCGGGTTTACCCAAAGGGTGGGCGTGTTCGAAGGCACAAACCTCAATGTTCAGTGGGCCTCTTGAGGGAAAATGAGCGGTCAACTGAGGAAACAACTGAGGAATCAAGGGTTATCGCATCGGTGCGAGGGCATGCAGCGTGACGCGCTCGCCGTCGAGCAATACCTGCACGGGTTTGCTGCGCATTGCCGCCGGGATGCCGTCCTCGAAGACCTGAAAGTAGCCGGCGATGGATACCAGTTCGGCTTCCATGCACTGGGCGAAGATGCGCGCGGTGGTGTCGCCACGGGCGCCGGCCAGCGCCCGGCCGCGCAGGGGCGCGTAGACATGGATGTCGCCATCCGCGATCAACTCTGCGCCGGCATTGACGATGGCGAGCACGACCAGGTCGCCGCCTTCTGCACGTATGGTCTGCCCGGTGCGCACCGGCTTGTCGACTACCAGGGTAGGGCGGCGCGACGGGACGGCGGCTGCGGGTTCCGGTACGATTTCCGGGGCGGGGGCGGGCGGCGTTTCGGGAATTGGCACGGGCTCGGGCTCGGGCTCGGGCTCGGGGGGGGCGGCGTGCCGGCGTGCGCTGCGCGCATCCGGGAACAGGCCCAGACCAGAGTCCGCGGCCACCTGGCGTTGCTGTGCGGAGCCGCCGATCACCCCGGCGATGGCCAGGCCGCGTTGCCGCATGAAGGCCGTGAGGTCGGCGAAGTCCGGAATGCCGTCGGCATCGGCGATGGCCGCCAGCCCCAGGGCCACGGGGGCTGCGGCGAAAAAGTCGGGAGCCTGCGCCAGATGCGCATCGAGTTGCCGCTTGAACAATGCCATGTCGGCGGTCAGCGCGTGCAGCACGAACAGCGGCAGGTTGGCATTCTTGATCTTGAAGGCCGGAGTGTCTGGGGTCATGGGTTTACCGAGAAACAACGGGTGTGTAGGCCGTAGGAGCGAGCTTGCTCGCGATGCAACGGGTGCCGATTCCGGCAACCGTTGTTTACGCCGGCGAACCGGCTCCCAAGAGGGGTTGTCATGGTGCGGATGCATTATCCAGTAAGTCGGCTGCCGAGTGCAGCCTCGATACGCGCCAGGGCTTCATGGATGCGCGGCGTGGAGGTGGTGTAGGCGAAACGCACGTGGTGCCTCGCCTGGTGGCGGCCGAAGTCCGTACCCGGCGTGATGGCCACCCCCGCTTCCAGCAACAGCTTTTCCGCAAAGACTTCGGCGTCCAGGGCGAATGGATCGATGTTGGCGTAGAGGTAGAAGGCACCCGCCGGTTCGGCCGCCACGACGAAGCCCAGGCGACGCAGTCCGGGCAGTAACAGGTCGCGTCGCGCTTGCAACTCGGTTTTGTGTGCCTCCAGCAGCCGCCTCGTTTCCGGCTGGAGGGCAGCGAGCGCGGCATGCTGGGCGACCGTAGGGGCTGCCAGGAATAGATTCTGCGCCAGCTTGTCGATCACCGGCAGCAGTGATTTTGGCGCGAGCAGCCAGCCCAGGCGCCATCCTGTCATGAGGAAATACTTGGAGAAGCTGTTGATGACAATCACGTCCTCACCGAGGGCCGCGGCGGAGGGCTCATAACCGTAGCCGCCGCTGCGGTGCTCGACGTCCGGCTCTCCTCCAGGGAGAGGAACCCGGGGTGGGGGTTCGTAGATTAGCTCGTGATAGATTTCGTCGACGATCAGCCAGCCGCCGCGCGCGCGCACCACCTCGTGGATGGCGGCGAGTTCTCGGGCTGCGATCACCGTGCCTGTGGGGTTGCCCGGGTTGGCCACCAGCACGCCACGGGTGCGCGGCCCCCAATGCCGTTCAACCAGGGACGCGCTGAGCTGGAATGCGGTATCCGGCCCGACCGGTACGCCCACGCCGCGCGCTTCCACGATGCGGGCGAAATGGCGGTTGCAAGGATAGCCAGGATCGGCCAGCAGCACTTCGTCACCCGGATCGAACAGCGCGGCCATCACCAGCAGCAAGGCGCCGGAAGCGCCCGGCGTGACGGCTACCCGGTCGGGGTTTACCTCGACGCCATAACGCTCGCCGTAATAGCCGGCGATGGCCCGGCGCAGGCCAGGCAATCCCAGCGCCGGGGTGTAGTGGGTATGGCCGGCGCGCAGAGCATGGATGCCGGCCTCGACGATGGGAGGGGGTGTGGGAAAATTCGGCTCGCCCACTTCCATGTGGATGATGTCGCGTCCCGCGGCTTCCATCTCCCGTGCCCGCGCCAGGATGGCCATGACGCGGAAAGGCTCGATGTCGGCGGTTCTGCGGGCGGTTTCCAAGACGGGTTCCTCGATGTGTGGCGCAGGTAGGGATGCCTGCGCTACAGGTGTTCCTCGATGAACTCGCGCACGAAATGTTCGGGTTTGGAGGAGTGGAAGCGGCCCACCTCCTCACCATTCTTGAACAGGAGTACGGTGGGGAAGCCGCGGGCGCCATAACGGCCGGCGATCTTCATATTGTCGCCTTCGTCCACTTCAATCTTGGCCAGGCATACGCGGCCGCCATAGGTGGGAACCACCTTGAGCAGTACCGGGGTGAGGAAGCGGCAGGGGCCGCACCAGTCCGCCCAGAGGTCGACCATGACCAGGTGGCGGTTCGAGGCCTCGATCACGTCGGCTTCGAAGTGGTGTAAGTCGGTGTCGAAGATGCATGGGTCGCCGACGGCGTGTGCGTGCTGGTGGTCATGTATCTGAAGAGTCATAGAACCTTTCCATGGGGTCTTGCCGGAAGAATCGGCGCATTTGTTCATACACCGCCGGGTACGCCTCGACCAGAACTTCCGGCAAATCGAAAAAATATTCCGAGAGCACTGCGAAGAACTCCGCAGGATTCTCGCTGGCATAGGGGTCGATTTCCATCTCCTCGCCGGCATCGACACGGCGGCAGAAATCGCGATAGGCCGGTTCGAACGCCGCCGCCCAGTCCTCGACCAACATGTCGCCATGCAAGGGCGGCAGGCCGTTGACGACGCCATTGGCCATGTCCAGCTTGTGTGCGAATTCGTGGATCACCACGTCATAGCCTGCGCCCCGGCCGGAACCTTTCAGATCGTCCAGCGACAGGATCAGCGGCCCGCCCGTCCAGGCCTCGCCGCTGCGTATAGGGTGCATGGCATGGACGACGCCATGCGCGTCCATCTCCTCCGTCTCGTGAATGAAGGGCGCAGGGTAGAGTACGACCTCGCTCCAACCCTGATACCAGGAGAGCCCCAGCTTCAGGATGGGCAGTGCGGCACGCAGCGCGATACCGGCGATGTCCGCACCCGTGGGGTGGGCATCGGCCACCGGGGTGAAGGTCTTGTCGGCCAGGAGCTGGCCGGCCAAGTCTTGCAGCCGCGCCAGATCATCCGTCAGGATGCCGGCGAACAGCGCCGCCCCCGATGCTTCGTACCAATCCGCCGCGCTTGGTGTGGGCACCGGTTGCGGCCTGACGAAGAGCGTGGCGAAAAAACCCTTAGCCACACATGATCACGGGAGAAAGTCCTCTCGCAGGCCGGTTATCTAGAGTATTAGCGCGTCGAAAGTTCACCATGCCCTGTCATCCTATGCCGTTCTATCATGGTGGCGATTATCCTTGATTCGGCAGTCGGGTGGGATTTATCGTTCCCACGCTCCAGCGTGGGAACGCATCCCATGGCGCTCCAGCGCCTCGTAGTCTTCAAAACCAACTATCAATGTCAATCAACCCCGGCTGTCCGAGATAATTCCGAGCACTCGAATAGCGCCAGTGTTCAGGCAAATCCACATAACCGCGTTTCACCGGATTGCGGTGGATATAGTCCAGCTTCTCCCGCATCACTGCCTCACTAATAACCATTTCAGCGTGCGAGCCTTCCTGCCAAAACTGATATTCCCGATCGCTCTTATGTGCTTTCTTTGCAAATCGCAGCCGCACCAACAGGCGCTCTGCCTTGCGCGCCTCCAGCAACTCGATGAGTCGGGCAGCGGTGTAAGACTTGAAACTGCTCAGGCACTTATCCAAACGCGGCGCCTGGGCTACGAAATGCAAATGGTTTTCCAGAATCACATAACCGAAAATCTGAAAGCCGTCGTGCTGGCGCAGATGCGTCCAGCTATCGAGGAGGAATTGCACCGCATCCGGGAGGGTAAACACGGGCAGCCACTCGACTACTGTGCATGTCAGGAAATGCGGCTTATCCGTTCCAGGATGACGTATCGGCTTCGGCTCATGGCCTTGCTCTAGGTCGGGACGCTGGAGCGTCCAAAACTGCGTTCCCACGCTGGAGCGTGGGAACGAAACGCCGGCAAGACGACGCCGGCTCGTCCGCCCTACGCGGGCTCGTCATTTCCGAGCAGGCGGGGAAACCAGATTTCTCAAGCATATCAGGCTCAACCTCCAGTTTGAAGAACACACTGGATTCCCGCTTAAGTAAGCTGTCGAAACCAATTTGGCTTACCGCCGGGCTCCCTCACCCTGCCCTCTCCCGAAGAGGGTTCCACCCCCTTCCCCCTCCGGGGGAAGGGCCGGGGATGAGGGCCTGCGCCGGCAGCTTAGTGAAGGCAAAATGAGTTACGCGACATTACTTACCCCTGTGGTAATGACGAAAAATCAAGTATTTACGTTTTGAACAAATTTACCCTGAGGCTATGGCGCAGCGTAAAGCATGAGGACGTGTATTATGCCACGGTGGACGAGCTGACGCTCGGCTTGGCCGAGTACTTTGCCTTCTACAACGGCGAACGCCCACACCAGTCGCTGGGGCAACAAACGCCGGATGTCGTGTATCGGACAGCGACCGGAGGCGGGCGATGATCCTGGACAAGTTCAAAGGAAGGGTGAGTCTAAGGCAAAACCGGGGCAGCGACGATCCGCTGCGAGTGAAACCGAGTGCAAAGCTTAAAACAGGCGGATTGTTGTCGTGACGCTGGGGCGCGCAATAAACATCATGCCAACGCACTTCCAGAATTAACCGCCAAAATCCTGGCCCGGATCAGGAAATCCGAGTGGGATTTCGCAAGTTTCTCAAGTTAAAGGTGAAGAGATGCTGATGTTTCGATTCTTGTCTCGGGTTAAATCTTGTACGAAGCGCGGCGTCGGTGCTGCACTGAAATGGCTGGGCATCGGCCTGGCCGTATTTTCGGCAGGCCATGTGGCGGCTTTGCCATCCGACCCTACGCCGCAAGTGGCACCGCTCAACCCAGCCTTCGTCCAATATCAGCAAGCGGCTTCCCTGCTCAAGGTTCAAGCCGCTATCATCGACCAGGCGACGGGGGATATTCATGGCAAAGGGTACATACCGTCACCGATCGACTACTCCCACATGGCGGGCAAGTCACCTTCCCAAACAACCATATCGGCCCTCGGGCTGGTCGCCTATCCAACTTCCTTCGACCTGCGCACGGCGAGCGACATCACTAGCGTGAAGAACCAGGGCAACTGCGGTTCCTGTTGGACCTTCGCCACCGTGTCTTCGCTGGAATCCAACACACTGGTGGGTGGCGGCGGCAGCAGCGATTTGTCGGAAAACCACCTCAACGTGCGCAACGGCTTCGACTCCGGCGCCTGCCAGGGTGGCAACGGCGCGATGGCCGGTGCCTACCTGTCGCGCTGGGGCAATTCCAATGCCCTGGCTGCCGGGCCGGTGTACGAGAGCGACGACCCCTATACCGCCGCATCGGCGACATCGTTGGCGGGACTTACACCCCGTTCCCACCTACAAGAGTACCTGGTTCTCCCAGGCCGCAGTGGCCCCACGGACAACGACAATTACAAGCTCGCGCTCCAAACCTATGGCGCAATGTA
Source organism: uncultured Pseudomonadota bacterium (assembly GCA_903883985.1). Lineage (GTDB taxonomy): Bacteria > Pseudomonadota > Gammaproteobacteria > Burkholderiales > Thiobacillaceae > PFJX01. The sequence goes on from CAISDD010000051.1 coordinate 6,903, forward strand.
CATCGCTATCTATGCCGATGACGGCATGGCTAGCAGCACCACCTCCCACTACTGGAATCAGAATCAATCGGCGCTCTACTACGACGGCACGGCCAACCCCGACCACGCCGTGACCATCGTCGGCTGGGATGACAAATACTCTGCCACCAACTTTGCCACCCGCCCCCTGGGCAACGGCGCCTTCATCGTCAAGAATTCCTGGGGTGGCTCCTGGGGTAAAAGCGGGTATTTCTACGTCTCCTATTACGACAAGGCACTGAGCGAGGGCTACGTGTTCCGCAAGGCGGAAAGCACCTCCAATTACAGCCGCGCCTACCTCTACGATCCCTACGGCAACACCAACGCCACGGGCTTCAATGCCAACGCCGGCTGGGGTGCCAACGTGTTTACCGCGACCACCAGCGAGAATCTGCAGGCCATTTCGTTCAACACCATGGACGTGAGCACCAGCTATGAGGTCTACATCTACACCGGCGTGACCGGCGCTCCCGGCACCGGCACCCTGGCCGGCGGCGCGGTCAATACCACAGGTTCCATCGCCTTCGCCGGATACCACACGGTCACCCTGGCCCGGACGGTGGCGCTGACCGCCGGGCAAAAATTCGCAGTCGTAGTGAAGTTCACCACCCCCAATACCGTCTACCCCATACCCATCGAGCAGCCCTACAGCGGTTATGACCACTTGGCCACGGCCAGCTCCGGGCAGAGTTACATCAGCTCCAACGGCACGAGTTGGACTGACCTGACCACGTCCGTCAGCAACACCAACGTCAATATCAGGGCCTACACCAGCGCCACCAGTGCGGTTCCCAGCGCGCCCAGCATCGGCGCGGCCACCGCCGGCAACGCCCAGGCCACGGTCAGTTTCGCAACGCCTACCAACAACGGTGGCTCCACCATCACCAGCTACACCGTGACCTCCAGCCCCGGCAGCCGCACAGCCACTGGCATCGCCAGCCCCCTCACCGTCACCGGCCTGAGCAACGGCACGGCCTACACCTTCACTGTCACGGCCACCAATGCGATAGGCACTGGCGCCGCCTCGGCTGCATCCAACAGCGTCACCCCGACGGCGAGCACCACCGTGCCGGGAGCACCCAGCATCACCGCCATCTTCGGCGGCAGCGGCAACGCCAGTATCAGCTTCACCGCACCGGCGTCCAACGGCGGTTCCACCATCACCGGCTACAAGGCCACCTGCGGCTCGGTCACTGTGACCGGCACGGCCTCGCCCATCGTCGTCTCGCCCCTGATCAACGGTACGTCCTATTCCTGCAGCGTTAAGGCCAGCAACGCCGTGGGCGACGGCCCGGCTTCCGTCACCGCCAGTGTGACCCCCTCCGCCCCAGTGACCAACCCCAGCGCCCCCACCATGGGTAGTGCTGTGGCAAGCAACGCTCAGGCCACGGTAAGCTTCACGCCCCCCACCAGTACCGGCGGCTCGCCCATCATCAGTTACACTGTCACCTCCAGCCCCGGGGCCCTCAGCGCCACCAGTACGGCCAGCCCAATCACCGTAACCGGCCTGACCAACGGTGTAACCTACACCTTCACGGTAACGGCCTCCAACGTGGCCGGCCCAGGCCCGGCTTCCTCGTCCTCCAACGCCGTTACGCCACCCGGTGGCGGCGCCACTGTCTTGAGCATCAGCACCGGCTTCTCTGGTGGCAACTACGGCGCTACCGGCAACATGTTCGACCTGAAGGCACTGAGCGGCGACGTCACCGTCAACCGCCTCGACCTTAACTTGTCGGCCTCGGCCGGCACCGTGGTGCCGGTGCGGGTCTACTACAAGACTGGCAGCTACTCCGGCTATGAGGCCAACGCCTCGGCCTGGACCTTGCTTGGAAGCTACTCGGCGACCAGCGCGGGCAGCAGCCATGCGTCCTCCATGCCGATCGACAACCTGACCCTGAATCGCGGCCAGGTCTATGGCATCTATGTGACCTCGACGAACAGTAGTGCCTTTGTCTATACCTCCAGCGCCTCCACCTACACCAATACAGACCTGCAATTGACCACCGGGGTAGGAGTTTATTACCCGTTCGGCGCCAGCCACGCCTACGTCACGCCACGTACCTGGAACGGCACTGTGTATTACTCTACGTCCGGCACGGCCGCTCCCGCCAACGACGCCTTCGCCAACCGCATCGGCATGGCTTCCGGCACCGTCACCGGTTCCAACGTGAACGCGACGAAAGAGGCAGGCGAGCCGAACCACGCCGACAACGCCGGTGGCAAATCGGTCTGGTGGCAGTGGACGGCACCGACCAGCGGCGAGGTCAACATCACTACCGTCGGTTCCGATTTTGACACCATCATGGCGGTCTACACCGGCAGCGCGGTCAACGCCTTGACGCTGGTGGCCAGCAACGACGACGCGGACAATGCTGGCGGGGTCGCCGCCAGCTCGGTTTCCTTCACCGCCGTGGCCGGAACGGTCTACAAGATCGCCGTGGACGGCTACGACGGGGATAACGGTGCGGTCATGCTGACCATCGCCCAGGGCGCCCCCAGCGCTCCCACCAGCGTTTCGGCCATGGCCGGCAATGCCCAGGCCTATGTCAGCTTCTCGGCGCCGACCAGCGACGGCGGCAATACCATCACCAGCTACCGGGCCACTTCCAGCCCGGGCAACCTCACGGCCACCGGCACCAGCTCGCCCATCCGGGTTCCCAGCCTAAGCAACGGCACGGCCTACACCTTCACCGTGACAGCCACCAACAGCGTCGGCACCAGCCCCGCCACGTCCGCCACCAATAGCGTCACGCCCCACGTCATCAGCGCCACCAACCTGCTGACCAATCCAGGATTCGAAAGCGGCACCACCGGCTGGTCCCAGTCCAGCACCAATGGGTATAGCTTGTTCGACAGTACCTCGGGCCTTTACCACGGCGGTACGTATTCCGCCTGGCTGGGCGGCTATGACAACGCCACCGACCTCATGTACCAGGACCTCACCATACCGGCATCGGCGCAAACGGCCTATGTCCAGTTCTGGTACCTGATCACCAGCGACGAGACGTCAGTGAGTTCCCAGTACGACATGCTTACCGTGGAACTCTACGACCCGGCCACCGGTGATTGGCTGGCCACCCTCAAGACCCTGTCCAACCTGGATGCGACGAGCATTTGGACCCTGAGTGCCCCCTTCGACGTCTCCGCCTTCAAAGGTCGGGCGGTGCGGCTGCAGTTCACCGCCACCACCGATGCTTCTTTGTCCTCATCGTTCTTCGTCGACGACGTGCAGTTGATGAGCGAGACGGCTTCCGGCGCCTCCGTTTCGGGCGCGCCCACCATAGGCAGCGCCACCGCGGGCGATACCCAGGCCACGGTCAGCTTTACCGCACCGGCCAGCAACGGCGGCAGCACCATCACCAGTTACACTGCTTTCTGCAGCTCCGGTGGCCTAACCGGCGGCCATACCGCCCCCGGCACCTCCAGTCCCATCACCGTCACCGGCCTGACCAACGGCACGCCCTACAACTGCACGGTAACGGCCAGCAACGCGGTGGGCACGAGTGCCGCCTCGACGACCTCCAATAGCGTGGTACCCCATAGCTACACTGTCCAGACCATCACCTTTCCCGCGCCGTCGAACGGGGCCTTGGGTTCCACATTCACAGTCAGCGCAAGCACCAGTTCCGGCCTGTCGGTCAGCTTCAACTCCACTACGCCGAGCGTCTGCACTGTCAGCGGCACCACGGTAACCCTGCACGCCAATGGCCTCTGCACCATCGTCGCCGAACAGGCCGGCAGTAATACCTACGCGGCGGCGCCGGAAGTTACCAGGTCGTTCCGTGTGGGAGGCACTCCCCTCGATTTCAACAATGACGGCAAGAGCGACCTGACGTGGATGAACACGGATGGCTCCTACGCCCTCTGGCTGATGAATAGCACCAGCCTACTGAGCTCGGCCGTCTATGGCCCATACTCCGGCTGGAGTCTCCTGAGCGGCGACGGCGACTTCAACAATGATGGCATGAGCGACCTCTTGTTAACAAACGCCAATGGCGCGGCCGCCATCTGGCTGATGAATGGCACCACGCTACAAAGTCATGCCGAATATGGGCCGTATTCGGGCTGGACCCTGGTCAGCGGCAACAACGACTTCAACGGCGATGGCAAGAGCGACCTCTTGTGGACCAATGCCAATGGCGCCGCCTCCATCTGGTTGATGGACGGCACCACGGTCCTGAGTACGGTGGTCTTCGGCCCCTATCCCGGTTGGACGGTGGTGAGTGGCAACAACGACTTCAATGGCGACGGCAAGAGCGACCTCTTGTGGAAGAACAGCAATGGCGCGGCTTCGATCTGGCTGATGAACGGTGTCACACAACTAGGCAACGCCGGCATCTATGGCCCGTATCAGGGCTGGACGGTGATGAGCGGCAGCAGCGACTACAACGGCGACGGTATGACCGATTTGCTCTGGACCAATACCAATGGGGCGGCTTCGATCTGGCTGATGAATGGCGCCACGCAACAGGGTGTAGGCACCTATGGCCCTTACGCCGGCTGGTCGGTGGTTCCCGGCCGCCGGGATTACAACGGGGATGGCAAGAGCGACCTGCTCTGGAGCAACAGCAATGGTGCTGCCTCCATCTGGCTGATGAACGGCACGGCGCAACAAGGCATCGCCAGCTATGGCCCATTCCCCGACTGGTCGATCCTGGGCGGGATCGGTGATTACAACGGAGATGGCATGACCGATCTGCTCTGGCAGAACAGCAATGGTGCGGCCTCCATCTGGTTGATGAACGGCACCACGCAACAAGGCGTAGCCGTCCATGGCCCGTATCCGGGCTGGACGCCCATGACCGGAACAACAGCAAGGTAAGATTTCCTGATCCAGCAGTAAGTGAAGCTTGCACCTTTTTGCAATTCAAACCTGGGAGTAAATCATCCTGGCGCCGGTATCAAAGACTGTTGGGTTACGCCGACATGAAACCGTCGGCTAACCCAAGCTACGCATATGGCGGACGGCCTTCCAAACCCGTAGGGTGGATAAGCGATAGCGCATCCACCATCACCGCCGCCAAAGCTGGATGCGCTTTGCTTATCCACCCTACGGGACTGACCAACACACGGTTGAAGGATTATTTCGATTTGTGGGTGTTACTGGACGACCCAACGATCGAACCGCCAGAAATGCGACTAGCGATTGAAGCAACCTTTGAGCGCCGAAAAATGGCCCTGCCGACCACGGTGCCCGTCGGGCTCACCGACACCTTCGCAGGCGATGCAGCGCGTAG
>CAISDD010000052.1 GCA_903883985.1 uncultured Pseudomonadota bacterium
CGCCGAAGTCGCTGCGGTGAGGCCGGACGCATGGACACGACGATTCCCACTCGTATTGCGCACCGGCTCGGTTGCGGACTTCTTCACGCGCTGCTGGGTGCGGTACTGGTGCTGGGTTCATGGATGGCCGACGCACAAGATACACAGGACATATCAGACGCACCGGACGCACGGGACCGAGCGACGCGCTTCTGGTCGGACACCTGGCGTGGCTGGCATTTCTACGAAGACCCGGCGCCCGAACAGGATCAGAAACCCACCCTGCCCATACCCGCCAAGTCCATTCCTTCGTCATCCCTGGCCGTTCCGGCCAAGGCCCCTGAACTGATTGAGTTCGAACGTCTGCAAAAAACCCTGGAGGACACGCGCAACATCGCCATCATGCGCCCGACGGAAGCGAATGTTCGTCGCTACATGGAACTGGAGTCCCAGGTCGTTGCCCGCGCCTCCTCCTTCGCCGATGTGGCGCAGCGCGTCGCCTGGGCCACGCCGGAACTCGATCCGACGCTCCAGGGCCGACCGGTCAACGCCAAGGCGTTGGAGGTATTCGAGCAGACCGAATTGGTAGATCGCTCGCGCGCCATCGCCGACTTGGGCCAAGACCATGTGCTGTTCTTCTTCTACCGCTCGGATTGCCCATACTGCCATGCCTTTGCACCGACGCTGGATGCCTTCCAGGCGCGTCATGGCATCCAGGTCGTGGCCATCAGCGTAGACGGGGGGCCGATGCCGGGCTTCCCCAATGCGCGCCAGGACAACGGCATTGCCACCACCCTGAGGGTCACGCAAGTGCCCGCCATCTTCCTGGCCCAGCCCTTCACCGGGAAAATCACGCCCATCGGCTTCGGCGTGCTCTCGGAATCCCAGTTGCTGGAACGCATCGCCGTCGTGTCGGGCAGAGAAGCCGAGACCATGCTGCCCGGCACGACGCAACGGCTCGCCCTGCATCAGGAGGCCCCATGAAACACCGCGACCATTCCTCGTTTCGGCGTATCGGCGCCGCCCTCCTGACTGTGCTGCTGACGATTCCGCCCCTGCCGTTACACGCCGGTGATCTCAACAGCGAAGTAAACACGATGTTCAACAATCTGGGTGCAATCGGTAATTACACGGCGCCCGGGGCATTCCGCGGCCAGACCTTTAACACCTACACCGGCGGCAGCCTGATGATGCGCTCACCGAACAAGGTCTATCAACTCACCGCTATCCAGTTTCCCAGCGCCAAGGCCGGCTGTGGGGGTATCGACGTGTTCGGTGGCTCGTTTTCGCATATCTCGGCAACCGAGTTCAAAAACATGCTGAGGAACATCACCGCCGCGCTGCCCGGTATCGCCTTCCAGCTCGCCCTCGAAGCGGTGTCGCCGCTGCTGGGTGGCCTGACCAAGTGGGCCCAAGGGCTGGAGACCTGGATCAACAACGCCCGCATCAACTCCTGCGAAACCGCCAAGGCCATCGTCAGCACGGCTGCCGAATCCATCGGCTACAGTTCGCAGGAAACCTGCGCCGACCTCGCCATCGAGATGGGCCTGGAAAGCGACCGCGATGCGGCACGGCGCCGCTGCGCCACGGACCGCCCCGGCATCCTGGCGTCGGCGCGTTCTTCTACGGATCCGAACGTAAAGAACAAGGCGCCCTTCGTCGGCAACCTCACCTGGAAAGCGTTGCAGTACACCGGTTCCTACCTCGATGATCAGGAGCGAGAAATGATCATGAGCATGGTCGGCACGATCATCTATTACCCGGAAGAATCGGCCAGCGACCCCGACCCGATTGCGCCAACGCTGACCTCGATCAGCCAGTTGCTCTACGGCCAGGGTGCGGCAAGCGGAACGGATGTCGTGCAGCATGTACTTCAGTGCAACGACTACACCAACTGCGATGTGGTGACACTGAACACCGCCTACACCCACACGCCCTTCACTGCCAAGGTCGAGGCGATGATGCGTTCCATTGCGGACAAGATCGCCTCGCGGACCGCCATCCCCAACGACTCGGCCGAGGTCGGTTTCGTTAATCAGACTACC
>CAISDD010000053.1 GCA_903883985.1 uncultured Pseudomonadota bacterium
GCCACCCAGCATCTGCATGCGGTCGCCGCGGATCTCCGTGGTGTAACGATCCTGGCCTTCCTTGTCCTGCCACTTGCGGGTGCGCAAGCTGCCTTCTACGTAGACCGAACTGCCTTTCTTCAGGTACTGGCCGCAGACTTCCGCGGTCTTGCCGAAGAACGACACAGTGTGCCATTCGGTGACTTCCTGCATTTCGCCGTTGCGATCCTTGAACTTGTCGGTGGTGGCGATGCGCAGGTTGGCGATGGCGTCGCCACTGGGCATGTAGCGCATCTCGGGGTCTTTTCCGAGGTTACCGATGATGATTACCTTGTTGACCGAAGCCATTTAATGTCCTCCTTGTAAAAGATGTCTCACGCCTTCCTCATCCCAGCCGGTCTGGCTCACCTTGAGAAGCACCGACCCCTCTTCGGGCAACACGGTCACCGCTTCCACGCCGGAGAAGACCGTGAGCTTGCCCGCCAGGCGCTGCGCCTCTATGGCGGAGAGCGCGCCGACATGGAACATCTGGGTCTTCACCCGCGGCGGCGTCTTCATCTGCGCGGCGAGCCACAACCAGATCCCCATCAGGCCGGCGCAAAAGGCAAACACGGCGGAATAGCCGGCATGCTGCGCCAGCCAGCCGCCCGCCGCCCCACCGAAGAACAGGCCGAGGGCTTGCGAAGTGTTGTAGACGCCCATCGCCGTGCCCTTGGCTTCGGGCGGGGCGATCTTGGAAACCAGAGAAGGCAGGCTGGCTTCGAGGATGTTGAAGGCCACAAAATAGGCGAACAACGCCGCCACCACGCCCCAGAACAGGTGCATGGACAGACTCATGCCAATCTGGGCGGCGAGCATCAGGGCGATGGCCAGGACGAATACCGGCTTCAGCGCGCCGCGCTTCTCGCCATAAATGATGACCGGTACCAGCAGGATAAGAGAGCCCAGCATGACCGGCAGATACACCTGCCAGTGATGCGCCGCATCCAGCCCGCCTTCGACCAGGGCGAAGGGCACCACCATGAACATGGCCATCTGCGCCGCATGCAGGCTGAAGATGCCCCAGTTCAGGCGCAGCAACTCGGGATTGCGCAGCACATCGCGCAGTCGTGCCGGATTCGCCTCGGCATCGGAATGGAAGGCCGTCTTGCCAGGGTTCGGCGTGATGAACTGGACCACAAGGATCGCCAGCAAGGCCAGCACCCCGGTCATCGCGAACATGCCGGGCACCCCGATCCAGTGATAGAAGACGGGGCCTGCTGCGAGCGAGAAGGCGAAGGCCAGGCCGATCGTACTGCCGATCAAGGCCATCGCCTGTGTGCGCTTCTCCTCGCGAGTCAGATCCGCCAACAGCGCCGTGATGGCCGCCGAAATCGCACCGGCCCCTTGCAGCGCACGGCCCAACATCACCCCCCAGAGGTCGGTCGCCCCCGCCGCGACGAAGCTGCCCAGGGCGAAGATCACCAGGCCCGCGATGATGACAGGCTTGCGCCCGTAGCGGTCGGAGGCCATGCCGAAGGGAATCATCAGGATCGCCTGGGTAAGACCATACATGCCCAGCGACAAACCAATCAGGGTGTGGTCCGCCCCGCCCGGCAGGGTCTTCGCATAGAGCGCGAACACCGGCAGGATCAAAAACATGCCCAGCATGCGCAGCCCGAAGATGCCGGCCAGGGACATGGCGGCGCGGCGCTCGGAGGAAGTCATTGGATTGGAATCGGATCGGGACATGGGGGCGGGTGGGCTCGCTGTGAGCCGGAAACGGCGGAAGTAGGCGCGACATTCTAGCAGCCTGTTGCGCCGCGATTCACCCCTCCAGGGCCGCCAGCTTCGCCGCCAGTACCCGCAGCGCCTGGCCGCGGTGGCTAATGTCATTCTTGTCTTCCATGCTCATCTGCGCACCGGTGAGGCCGAAGGCGGGAACCAGGAAATAGGGGTCATAGCCGAAGCCACCCTCCCCCAGAGGCGAGTCGATGATTTCGCCGTGCCAGGCGCCCTCGGCGATGATGGGCGTGGGGTCGTCCGCGTAGCGCACATAGACCATCACGCAGTAGTAATGGGCGCGGCGATCAGCCTGGCCTTGCAAGGCTTCGATCAGTTTTTGGTTGTTACGCTCGTCCGACCTGGGTTCGCCGGCATAGCGTGCAGAATAGACGCCGGGCGCGCCGTTCAACGCATCGACACAGATGCCGGAGTCGTCCGCCAGAGCTGGCAGGCCGGTGTGGGCTGCGGCATGGCGAGCCTTGGCGATGCAGTTTTCGACGAAGGTGACGTGAGGCTCCGGGCACTCGGGCACGCCGAAAGCGGACTGAGGCATGGCTTCGAGGCCCATGGGCTCGAGGATACGGGCGATTTCACGCAACTTGCCGACGTTGCCGGAGGCGATGACAATTTTTTTCATGGGGTGCCCTTTTTTTCCAGCGCCGCAGCCTGCGCCGCCATCAGTTCATGGATGCCTTTCTCGGCCAGGTCGAGCAGCAGACCCAGTTGCGCGCGGGTGAACGCCACGCCTTCCGCCGTGCCTTGCACTTCGATCAGACCGGTCGCTCCCAGCATCACCACATTCATGTCGGTGTCGCAGTTCACGTCTTCCGCATAGTCCAGATCCAGCACCGGCAGACCGTTCCAGATGCCGACAGAGATAGCTGCGACCTGGTCGCGCATGACATTCTTTTCTAGTTTGCCCTCGCGCACCAGCCATTCCAGCGCGTCCTGTACCGCCACCCAGGCGCCGGTGATGCTGGCGGTGCGCGTTCCACCATCGGCCTGGAGCACGTCGCAATCGACATGAAGGGTGCGCTCGCCTAGCTTGCCCAGGTCCACCGCCGCACGCAGGCTGCGACCGATCAGGCGCTGGATTTCCTGAGTGCGGCCTGACTGCTTGCCGCGCGCCGCCTCGCGATCACCACGGGTGTGGGTGGCGCGCGGCAGCATGCCGTATTCGGCGGTAAGCCAGCCGGCACCACTCCCCTTCACATGCTGCGGCACCTTCTCCAGCACGCTGACGGTGCACAGCACCTTGGTGTCGCCGCACTCAACAAGCACGCTGCCTTCGGCATGGCGGGTGTAATTGCGGGTCAGGCGCACGCAGCGCAACTGGTCGGCGGCGCGCCCGGAGGGACGTTGTAATTCGGACATGAGATTCCTTTGTGAGGGGAGAGTGGGGTAAGCCGCGTCAGGGTTTCTTTCTGCCGAGCGCTTCTTGAATTTCCGCCAGGGCGCGTTCGAGTTCGTAATCGCTTCCGGCCAGATCTTCCATTTCCTTGTTGCCCAGGCGCTTCAACTGCGTCGTGAAGCCGTCCAGGCCGAGATCGTCGGCCTGGACCAGCTCGTTGTCGTCGAAGTGCTCCTCGCCGAAGCGCATGGCCACGACCGACAGGTTGTCGGCATACTGGCCGGCGCGGAATTCGGCATGGTCGAGCATTTGCCGCACCGCCCGCTCGAGGGGATAGGCACGCAAGGTGGGCAACATTTCCTGCACCGCGAGTTCACTCCAGACGCCGTCGCTGCACAGATAGAGTACATCGCCATCGCCTAGATGAACCGGTTGTTCCAGGTCGATGTCCGGCAGCATATAGCCGCCCACGGAGTTGTAGAGCTTGTTGCGGTCCGGATGCAGACCCATCTGATCCTCGTCGAGCAGACCGTCGTCCACTAGCTGCTGCACGGCGGAGTGGTCGTGGGTGTGCGATTTGAGCGCAATTCGGCTGAAATGGTAGAGACGGGAGTCGCCAACATGCGCCCAGCAGACCATGCCTTTCTGCACCACACAGACCACGCAGGTAGTGCGGGGCGGTTCCGGCAACTTGTGGCGCATGGTGTATTCGTTGATGGCGTCGTGGGATGCATAGATACCATCGAGCAGGAAGGACGCCATGTCCGGCAAAAACGGCTTGGCGCGCGCATTGAACAGCCCCGTGATGATCTGCACGGTGAGTTGGGAAGCGATCTCGCCGTGTGCATGCCCGCCCATACCATCCGCCAGCACCATCAACAGGGCTTCTGACGTATAGGCATAGCCGACCCGGTCCTCGTTGTGGGGCCGGCCACCGCAACGGCTGGCCTGATAGACGACGTATTTCATCGCCTCATGCGCGCCCGGATCAGGGCCAGCAGGCTGGGTCTATGCTCGCGTGACGCCTGGGCCATCTCGACCAAGCGCTTCTGCACAGCAAACACGCTTTGCGGGCGCTCCGTGTAGTTAAGTCGAAGCATGAAATCGGCCAACTCCAGCAAGTCGTTGGAGAACAGGCCGGCATGGCTCTTGCTCACTGGGATCAATTTGTCCTTGTCCAGTCTCTGGTCGGCCGGCGGCGGCGGAACCTTGGCGATGCAAGCATAGAGCGTGGCACCCACGCTATAGATATCGGTCCAGGGGCCCTGGCGTTCGCGCTGATTGTATTGCTCGGGCGCGGCGAAGCCCGGCGTGTACATGGGCGTGCCCGCCTGAAAATCGTAAGTCAAGGCATGTCGGGCTGCGCCGAAGTCGATCAACACCGGCGAGCCGTCCGCATGGATATAGATGTTGGAAGGCTTGATGTCGAGGTGCAGGATTTTGTGGGCATGGACCTCGCGCAGGCCGTTGAGCAATTGCACGAACACGCTGCGAATAAAGCTCTCGCGCATGGGTTCCTTCAGGCTGATGATGTGGCGTTGCAGGGTCTTGCCCCGTTCAAACTTCATCACCATGTAGACCGTGTCGTTGGCTCGGAAAAAGTTGGTCACACGCACCACATTCGGGTGATGGATGCCAGCCAGCGCCCGGCCCTCCTCAAAAAAACACTTCATACCGTAGCGGAACGACGCCTCCTTGTCGTCCGAAATGGGGTGCACCGTGCCCAGCTTGCCGCGACCCACAACCCCGCCCGGCAGGTATTCCTTGATTGCGACCGGCAGACCACGGTCGTCATACGCGAGGTAGACCAGGGAAAACCCCCCCCCGCCGATGCTGTGATCGATCACGTACTCGCCCAGCGGGTAATTCCTGGGCAGAGGTTCGGTGGATTGCAAGGCCATATCGATCGATCGGGGTAAGATGCACCAGAGTTAACGTGAACATCGCGCGGCGGCGCTCTAAGCATCCCCCTGGGAGAGGGGGTAAGGGAAAGCAGGTTCATGATGCGCCCCCCTCCGAGGCGACCTTACGCGCCGCTCATCCATTCATTCCTTGAAGGATAACCAAGATCGTGGCCGGCATGAAAGAAACTCTGCGCAGCATGACGGGCTACGCGGCCGAATCCGCAGACTTCGCGGGCATCCACGTCACTCTGGAACTGCGCGCAGTCAACTCGCGCTTTCTCGACCTATCCTTCCGGATGAGCGAGGACTTTCGCGCGCTGGAACCGGGTTTGCGTGAGCGTATCGGCGAGCAGGTTAAGCGCGGCAAGCTGGAATGCCGACTGAACCTGACCGCACGCGCGGACGCCGCGCTGCC
>CAISDD010000054.1 GCA_903883985.1 uncultured Pseudomonadota bacterium
ATGCAAGATTGCAGGTCTGCCCAAGCCCACTGGCTGTATCTGATCAATCGTGATTGATCTGGCCGGTGGGCCTTCAAGTCCACCGGTGTTTCTGCCCAATTGGGCAGTGAAAGCTTGTTCTGCCTATAGCAGAGGAACGGATGACTTCGCTGACGCTTATTTATATTGGCCTTTACTACTTCGCCGCGATCGTGCTGGTCGGTGGCGTAGCGTATCGCATCGCCGAGTACAGCCGCACACCGGCGCCTCTCAAGATTCCTACTACCCCCGCGCCGACGACCAATGCCGGCGTGGTATTGCGGATGGCACGAGAAGTCGTGTTATTCGAGTCCTTGTTCAAATCCAATAAATGGATATGGGTGTTCGGCTGGATGTTCCACGGTGGCCTCGCTCTGGTCCTGCTGCGCCATGTGCGCTTTTTCCAGGAACCCATCTGGTTTGTGGTCGAGTTCGTCCAGCCCTACGGCCAATATGCCAGCTTCGCCATGGTGGCGGGCCTGCTGGGTCTTTGGGCGCGCCGCTTCCTGGTCGACCGAGTGCGCTATATCTCCACGCCATCCGATCACCTGATGCTCGCTTTGCTGCTCGGCATTGGTGCCTCGGGCATGATGCTGAGTTTCGTGAGCCACACCGACATCATCGCTCTCAAGGCCTTCGCCCTGGGGTTGGTGATTTTCGACTGGCAGCCCCTGCCTAGCGACGGGCTGATCCTGGTGCATCTGGCACTGGTCGCGCTGCTGATGATCATCTTCCCCGTGAGCAAGTTGCTGCACGCTCCAGGTATGTTCTTCAGTCCTACCCGTAATCAGGCAGACAATCCGCTCGAAACTCGCCACATCGCCCCCTGGGCTGCGGCTGCCGAGCGCAAGTAAGGAAACTGTCCGGCCTCGTCCGTGACACCCATGAGAGACGCAAGGAGCAACTGTGGCTGGTCCTGAATTCGAAGTTCCCAAGCTGACGGAATACACCGACGTTCCCAAGATCAAGGTGGGGGCAACGGCGCATGTCAAATCTTACCTGGCTGCCGAGGTCACCCAGAAGTTCCTGGGTTATCCCTGGACATTGACCGATGACTGGCAGGAGCGCGCAATCGGCCGCATGGGCGATTTGCTCGGAAAATATCGCAGCCTCCGGGTGTTCATGGATATCTGCGTGCATTGCGGTGCCTGTACCGACAAGTGCCATTATTTCCTGGGTACGGCCGATCCGAAGAATATGCCGGTGGCGCGCCAGGATTTGATGCGCCAGGTCTACCGCCGCTACTTCACCTTGCCTGGAAAGATTGCGCCGTGGCTGGTAGGGGCCAAGGACCTCAGCAAGGAAGTACTGGACGACTGGTATAACTACTACCACCAGTGTTCCGAGTGCCGCCGCTGCTCCGTGTACTGTCCCTATGGCATAGACACGGCTGAAATCACCATGGCCGGGCGTGAGATACTCAACTCGGTCGGCGTGGGTCAGAAATATTGCAGCGAAATTCTGACCAAGGTGCAGAAGATCGGGAACAACCTGGGCCTGCCGGGACCCGCGCTGAAAGACACGCTCTCCGGCCTGGAAGAAGACATCGAAGCGGAAACCGGCGTGGCGGTGAAGATGCCGCTCGACGTCAAGGGCGCGGAGATCCTCTTCATCACTCCGTCCGCCGATTTCTTCTCCGAGCCCCATGTGGAGTCGCTGATCGGCTACGCCAAGGTCTTCCATGCTGCCGGTGCATCCTGGACCTTGTCCACCTCGGCCTCAGAGGCGGGTAACTTCGGCTTGTTCAACGGCAATTACGAGACCATGCAGAAGATCGCCATGCGGATACGTGATGCGGCGCTTGAATTGGGCGTCAAGCGCATCATCGTCGGCGAGTGCGGCCATGCCTGGCGCGTGGCCTACAGCTTCTGGAACACACTCACCGGCATCGGCTACGGCGGCAACGATCCCTTCTCGATCGAAATGCAAAAGCAGCTCGACCCGCGTTTCGATCAGCCCATGCATATCTGTGAATACACCTGGGATCTGATCCAGAAGGGCCAGCTCAAGTTCGACAAATCGAAGAACGACGATCGCGTCATTACCTTCCATGATTCCTGCAACGTAGCGCGCGGCTCTCGCATGGGTGATAAACCGGGTGGCCAGTTCACCATCCCGCGCAACGTCATCATGGCGGTCGCAAATAATTTCTACGATATGGCGGCTGAAACCATAGGCGAGGCTACTTTCTGCTGCGGTGGCGGTGGTGGTGTTTTGACCGATGATTTGATCGAGGTGCGGGTGAAGGGTGCCCTGCCACGGATGAATGCCTTCAATAACGTGGTGCAGAACCACGGCGTGAATTTCCTGAGCTTGATCTGTGCGATCTGCAAGGCGCAGTTCACCAAGGTCCTGCCTTATTACGGATTTGACCGGAGCATGGTCGGCGGCGTGCATCAGCTCGTCAGCACGGCCATCTTGCTGGATTGAGGCTATCGGCCGTTGGCCGGATAGATAAATGTTACACAGGCGGTACTCCCGCACGATTCTTGAGATAGGAGAGCGAAGATGTCGGTCACTTCCAAAGACGTAAAGAAGACTGAAGGTATCACGTGGCGGCGTTACAAAGACGGCGACAAGGAAGGGAACTACAGCCGTTCCCAGGAAATGATTTTCCAGGCGAGCTGGACCCACAAGTGTCCTGAATACGTCCATTCCACGCCTCCCTGTCAGGGTTCCTGCCCGGCCGGCGAAGACATCCGCGGCTACCTGAATATCGTGCGCGGCATCGAGAAGCCCACCGGCGGTCAGAGCTGGCAGGAATATGCTTTCCGCCGCCTGACCACGGCCA
>CAISDD010000055.1 GCA_903883985.1 uncultured Pseudomonadota bacterium
CGTGCTACGCAGCGACTTCTGACTGTCCAGCTTGCTCTGGAATGGGTGTCCAGCTTGCCGTGGAATCACTGTCCAGCTTCGCCTGGAATCGGTGTCCAGCTTGCTCTGGAATGGGTGTCCAGCTTGCCGTGGAATACGCAGCAGGGCACGCACTTCGGCAATCGCCGCGTCCCGGTTCAGCGGCTCGTCCAACGCCACATCGCCTTCTTCATAACGGGCCTGGACAGAAAACACGCTGTATTGATCCAGCGCCCAGAACGCCTCCATGTCTTCACCGCTGTTTACGAGGATCGTCAGCAAGCGGGCAAGCTGGTGGGTGAATGGATACTCGATGCCATGCAGGCAAATCCAGGCTTTCAGCCCCTTCTCCGCCGCCTGCTGGGTATGAAATCCGAAGATTTCGTCAGCAAAAGCAGCCACGTCTTGCGCCATCCCCATCAGGGCGGCGAAGTCCTTGTGCGCCATGCGCAACATCGCGCGCGCCTGCTTAATATCGCGCATGCAACACCCTCCCTTCCCGGCTGGCATGTCCCACGACGTGGTTCAACGAATCCCGCCAGTAGTCGAACTCGTCGCGGCTGTAGATCAGGATGTCCTTGGCCACTGGCAGGTGGCGTAGCGCCATGGACAACCGGAATATCTCCTTGCGCCGACTGCGCTGAGGAGAAAACGGCTCCTTCTCGACCACCAGCAAATCCACGTCGGAGTCGGGCCGGGCTTCGCCGCGCGCGCGGGAGCCGAACAGGATGATGGTGTCCGGGTCCGCCTCGCGGACGATTACCTCGACCATTTGCCGCAGCAGCGTGTCTTCATCAGGGGGCATGGCGTAGTCCTTTCAGGTCGTGTGAAGCCACCAGGCCCAGGCGGCAGGCAATGGAATCAGCGGCATTGGCCCGGCCCAACCGGCATCGTGCCAACGGATACCAATGGAGAGGTGGCAGAGAGTGAAGCCAGGCATCAAGCACGTTGAAGCCCGGCCTGTGGCGAGTGCAACCTATTGAACTCGTGATGACGAAAAATGCGTTTCCACTTCCCGTGCCAGGAGTTCACTCATTTCTTCGACCTGCTGTTCCCGGAAGATTGTGGTCTCCACCGGCATCTTGCCGAGAATGCTCAAAGCGCTGTCGAACGCGGTGGCAAGTTCTTCGTCCTGGGGCTGTCCGACCATGAAATAAAGCCGGAACTTCTCCGGTGCATTGGCGATGCTGGTTATACGACCCAACCAGCGGTGCGCCTTGTCCTTGATGCTGTCGGGCGAACTCAGGTCGAATGACACCGGTTCCAGGCAATGCAGCACCCCGTTTTTCCAGGTGTGCTGAAACTCGATTTCGTCGTCCTGCACCGCGATTGATTTCGGTTCGAAGTACTGCAATAACTGCCGGGATTCCAGGCTGCGCTTGAAGTGCCGCCATACATCGTCTTCCGTGCGCCGTTCACGGGTCGTCTTGTCCTCGTAGCGCATCACCATGCGGTCGAACAGACGATCCAGCGTCTCAGCCGGGTCGGCGCAACGACCGCTACCCATCGGCGCCCACTGTAAGGCGCTGTCATCCGTTGGCAGGATGAGCCGCGCCAGGTCTGCCACCGTGCTGACGGGTTCCAGCGGCAACTGGCTGGCCAATTGCTCGCCGATTTCTTCGAAGCGCGCCTGGATATGGCGCATCAAGGATTTGAAATGCTCCGCGTTGATGCCGGGAAAAACCTTGCTCAGGCGGCCATAAGTGCTGCGGCACGAGGCGCTGGCATAACGTGCCTGGGGTGCATACAAGGCGACCCCCACGTTGACGAATTCGCCGGTGGTGGTGTCGTGGACGTAGCGCAGAACGGTGTAGGTGTAGGTAGTCAGTTGGTTCATTTCATCACCCTCACGACTTCGGCCAAGGCTGGCTCGATATTGTCCCTTACAGAAGCGATATAGCCCAGCGTCTCCTCGGCTACTCCTCCAGCGTCCGACCAGGCCAATGGCAATGCCAGGCGATACTCGCGCAGACGCGCGTCCGAAATGGCCTGCCAGGCGCCCATCAGGCGGTTGAAGTCCGGCGTTGTGCCCTGCAAGCCCGCATGGAACACATGCCGGTTCGGCCCCTTCATCCCGTCCAGCGCGCCGAGATGCCAGGGTGGACGCCAGCCGATGATCCCGCGTGTGATAAAGGCCCGCTCATGGTCAAAGATGGCAAAGCTGCGGCCGTCCAACAGACAGTTCGGGTTTTCCGGGCGGCGATCCGGGTTCTGGATCAGGGCATCGAAGGCAAAAATCTCGGCGGCCTGGGCGCGCAGGGTTTGCGGGATGGCCTTGTCGCGCGGCAGCAGGGCAAAGCCCGGCGGCAGCTTTTATCGTTCCCACGCTCCAGCGTGGGAACGCATCCCATGGCGCTCCAGCGCCCCGTAGTCTCGTTGCCTTGAAAGCCGTCGTGCTGGCGCAGATGCGTCCAGCTATCGAGGAGGAATTGCACCGCATCCGGGCGGGTAA
>CAISDD010000056.1 GCA_903883985.1 uncultured Pseudomonadota bacterium
AGATCGCGGCCCGGCTTGGGTGGTTTGAGCTGCTCCAGTACTTCCACCACGTTGCCTAGGCGGTCGCGGACCACGCGCTGTGCCCCGGCCTCGCCCGCCAGCCAGGACTGGAACGCCAGTTCCACGCCTTCCTGGCCGTGATCATCGAGATTGGTAATCCCAAGCACGTGCCCCATGACCTCGCCGGCCGGGTAGTAACGGCGGAATTCCGGCTTGCTGTACACGCCCGCCATATTGAGGGCCATGACCTGATGCGCCTTGGGCGGTTCGAGCAGACGCTCCAGATAGACAAAGCCGTGGCTCTTGTCGGCGAACAGACGCGCGATCTGGGCGGGATCGCGTTCCAGGATATTCCCCAGCGATCGAATCTGCTCCGGCGTGGCATTGGCCTGCCTAGGGTTGAGCCAGAGGGTTTCCACCGGGGTGCTCACAGCCACCGGCTCACCACGCCGGTCGCTGATCACGCCGCGATAGGCGGGAATGGGTGCCACCCGCTGCACCCGTTTTTCCCCTTCTTCGTTGAGGAAGTCGTTGTGCCATGCTTGTAGGTATACCGCGCGCACGGACAGAGCGGCAAAGCCGCCGAATAACAGCGCCAGCGTCAGGCGCATGCGCCAGCGTTGCAGGTCCAGGTGCAGCACTGTGTGGGCGCGGCGCGGCGGGTTCATTGAGGCCTCCCCGAGCGTAGGTGCGAGCAACTCATGGTCTCGCTCCTTGTGCGTGCAGGACGTAGATGTGCCTGGGGTCGGGGATCGCCATGTGTAAACGCTCGCGCGCCACTTCCTCGACCCGGTTGTGCATCAGCCAGGTGGCAATCTCCAGTTGCAACTGACCCCACTCCACATCCAGCGCACGGGCGCGCGCCTGCTGCGCCTGTAAGGCCATAAACAATTTGCGCGCCTGATGGCGCGCCGATACGACGGAGAGTGCGCAGGCGATCAGGACCGCGACCAGAACCAGGTTCAGCTTAACCATGGCACTTCCGTGCGCTCGGCTACCCGCATGGTTGCGCTGCGCGCGCGCGGGTTCGCCGATGCTTCAAGGTAGGAAGCTCTGGTCGCCCGGCCGACCAAGGCCAGGCAACCGCCACGAAGTTCAGAGGCGAGCAGAGGAATCTCCAGCGGCACCTGCTCGCCCTGTGATTCCTGGCGCATGTAGTGCTTCACCATGCGGTCTTCCAGGGAATGAAAGCTGATCACCACCAGGCGTCCACCCGTTTTCAGCAAGGTCGCGGCTTGCGGCAACGCCTGCTCAATCTCTTCAAGCTCGCGATTAATGAAAATCCGCACAGCCTGAAACGTTCGCGTCGCTGGATCCTGGCCGCGTTCGCGACTGCGCACGGCACCGGCGACCACGACTGCAAGCCCGCGGGTGCTCGTAAGCGGCGCGATCGTTCTTGCCTGCACAATCGCCCTTGCAACAGCCTTGGCAAATCGCTCTTCCCCATAGTCCCTGACAACTTTTGCAATTTCCTCTACCGGCGCCTGGTTCAGCCATTCCGCCGCAGTCATCCCGCGGCTGGTATCCATACGCATATCCAGCGGCGCATCGAAACGAAAGCTGAAGCCCCGTTCCGCCTCATCCAGTTGCGGGCTGGATACACCCAGGTCGAACAACACCCCGTCTACTTGCGTCAGGCCAGTCGCGCGCACGACTGCGGCCAGGTCGGAAAACGGCGCATGGACCATTTGAAAACGAGCATCGCTCATCGCCCGCCCCACCGCGACCGCCGTTAGATCGCGATCCAGCGCGATCAATCTGCCGCGAGGCCCGAGCCGCTCCAGGATCGCTCGTGTGTGGCCGCCGCGACCGAAGGTGGCGTCCACGTAGACGCCGTCCTCGCGTATCTTCAGGGCGGCGACGGCCTCCTCCAGCAACACGGCAACGTGCGTCGCCCTCGCGTTGCACTCCTGCTCGCGATCCGGGCTGCTTGCCTGGGGCGCGCTCACAAGGAGAACCCCTTGAGACCCTCTGACAGCGTGCCGTCACGGGCGGCGTTTGCCAGCAACTGCGGGAATTGGGCTGCTTGCTCGAACAGGCCCTGCCAGGTGGCATCGTCCCATATCTCGAATTTCTCGCCCTGACCGACCAGTGCCACGCTTTTTTCCAGCTTGGCGAAGCGCCGCAGCATGGGGTTAATCAGGATGCGGCCAGCGCTGTCAGGTTCGACTTCCTCGGCCGACCCGATCACCAGGCGTTTCAGGTCCTTGGCGATCGGGTCCAGGCTGGGCAGGGCGTTGAGTCGGGACGCGACTATTTCCCACTCGGGATAGGGGTAGAGCAGCAAGCAGCCGCTGGTCGGGTCGGCCGTCAGGACGAGGTGGCCAGCGCAAGAGGTGTTCAGGCGCTCGCGCAGACGCGCGGGAATGGCCAATCGGCCCTTCCCATCCAGCGCCATCTGCGTCGATCCTGTAAACATGCATCCTCCTCTGTAATCCACCGCACAACACCATTCCACACCTTTTCCCACTTATCCCCACTTTAGTTCACGCAAAACCCCACCGTCAAGGGCGAAATTGGGAAAGTTTCAATCGGCTCAATGACTTACGAAAAGTGGACGGTTCTGCCGATTGTTCCTATCGAATGAGCGATCTAGACGTGTAACTTAAAGCTCCACATTAAGTGATGCCGCGAAGTAGGCGCGAATTTTGGCTGCAAAGCCGTTGGCGGCTGTGCCGCTTACGGATTCGGCGTCCCCCACTTTGCGAGTCCAGTAGTCCAACCCTGGTGAGCGACGGGAGGGGTCCAGTAGGACGGAATGCCGTTTATTCGCCGTCCAACCCCAACCATCGCACCCAACCCCGCGGCTTGGTTAGCGGCGGGGAGAGTGGAACCGTTTCAGGCACACGGCGGAATAAACCTACATTTTGCTGTAGACCGTCTCGTAGGAGCGGGCTTGCCCGCGATAGCCACCGTTGAATCGCGGGCGAGTCCAGCAGGGCGGAATGCCGTTAATTACGCCGTCCAACCCAAACCACCGCACCCAACCCCGCGGCTTGGTTAGCGGCGGGGGGCGTGGAACCGATGGTGGGACTGCCTACACGAAACGGGCGCAGGCGGCCGCAGCCAGATCCGACAACCAGGTCAGGTAGAGCGTACCCATTTCCGGGTAAAAACGCCTGCTGTCTTCTGAAGCCAGCACCATGAGGCCGTTGAGCCTGCCTTCCTTGAGGGGTGCCATGGCAAAGGATTTCTGATGCGCGCCCACCCCACCGAACCAGCCACGCACTTCATCGGGCACATCGGGGCCGCACTGCGGCTGGTTCAGGCCTTCGACGAGAACCTGGATATCGACGCTCACACCGGAGAATTCCGGCCCGTTCACCTCGGGGGCTTGATCCGTCCAGATACGCATGACGGCATGGGGCACAGAGAAACTCTCGGAAAGACTGAGGTAGAACGACTGCAAAACCGCTTCCAGCGTTTTGGCGCGCATCAACGCCTGGGACAGCTTGTGCAACTTGTCGCCGATGGCATCGTTCTCTTCGGCAAACCGCATGAGGTCACGCAACCTCAAGTCCAGGTCGCGCGCCTTTTCACGCAGCGCAATTACCTGGCGCTCGCCCAGGGAGATCGCCTGGCCGCCGAATGGGTGCGGCACGGTGATGCCGGTGAGAAGTTCCGGGTTGCCAAGGAAGAAATCCGGGTTAAGGATGAAAAATTCGCTGATCTGTTCTGGGGTGAGGGTCATGGTGTGAGCTGGTTTGGATGGGAAAATAGGATCGCTCGCGGATACTACGCATAAGACCCGGCGCGAGCCGTTAAATCCTTATTCCGCCATTGGCCGCTCCTAAGGAACCCGTCGAAACCAATTTGGCTTACCACCAGGCTCCCTCACCCTGCCCTCTCCCGAAGGGAGAGGGTTCCACCCCCTTCCCCC
>CAISDD010000057.1 GCA_903883985.1 uncultured Pseudomonadota bacterium
GATGCGCATCAACCCGCATAAGGCGCTGAGCTCTTCTGCACTACCGTACCGTAGGCTACCTACCCACTAGACGTTACTCACTATGCCCATCATCCAAGTCGATCACGTCACCAAAGAATATCGCCTGGGCGCCCTGCAAGGGCTGAAGCAGACCCTGTTGAACGCGGGGGCACGTCTGGCTGGAAAGAAGATCGAAGAACCTTCTCTGTTCAAGGCGCTGGATGATGTCAGTTTTTCCATCGAACCAGGTGAAGTCGTCGGCATCATTGGCCACAATGGTGCTGGAAAATCCACCCTCTTGAAAATGCTGGCCAGGATCAGCACCCCTACTCATGGCTCCATCAAGGTCGATGGTCGCATTGCCCCGCTAATCGAAGTTGGCGCCGGTTTTGTGCCTGATTTTACCGGGAGGGAGAACGTCTACCTCAATGGCGCTATCCTAGGCCTGTCGAAGAAGGAGATCGACAGGAAGTTCGATGAGATCGTCGACTTCGCCGAAATGGCGGAGTTCATCGATACCCCGGTGAAGCGTTACAGTTCCGGGATGCAGGTCAAGCTGGCATTTGCGGTGGCCACGAGCATCGAGGCGGAAATCCTGATCGTGGACGAAGTGCTGGCCGTCGGGGATCTGGCATTCCAACGTAAATGTTTCGATCGCATGGAGGACTTGATCAAGCGGCAGCAGAGAACCGTACTGCTCGTATCCCACAATATACGTCAGGTGGAGCGGCTTTGTTCGCGCGTGATCTTGCTGGACCACGGACGAATCGCGGCGGATGGGGCGTCCAGCACAGTCTGCGATCTCTTTTATTCGCAAAACGATGAAAAAGTTAGATTGAACGCTTCCCGGTCCGCAATCGCGGAAACGAAGGGCGAGGTCGAGTTGATCGACCTCGTCATCATGGACTCGGCAGGCGTTCCGCTTGAAAGAATCGAGTACCATTCCGACGTCACATTGAATGTGACGCTCAGAACGCACCAGGTCCTGGTCAACCCGATATTCGGCTTCGGCATTCATACCGTGGATTTTCTGTATCTCAGCACCGAGATCAGCGAGACCCAATTCTCCGGTCAAATCCATGCACCCGGAACCTATGTATTGAGGTTTGCCATCCGGAAATTCCCATTTCTTCCGGGGGTCTACTCGGTACGCCTGGGTATCAATACCGGGGAAGTGACCAAGAACGTGTTCTACCAAGAAGGGTTACATCACTTTCAGGTTGTGGCGACTGGCCGCAACCGCACGCAGAGTATGCAGGAAGGCTTTGTGGAAATGCAGGGGGATTGGATGTTCGGGAAAAGGAATACGGAGTTGGTGGCTGGCGTTCAATCGCTCAACTAGAAATAAAGGCCCGGCTCATGTGGAAGTTGAAGCAGTTGCTGAAGCACGTTGCGCATCTCTGGCGAGATCGGCATGCGCGCACAAGAACGCGGAAAATAGAGCGAAACTGGGCCAAGCGCCTGAATGACTTGCCGCATGCCGCTGATGGGAAACGCCTCCTGCATATCGGCTGTGGGGAAATTGTGGCCACGGGCTTTATCAATCTGGATGCGCGACCCGGGCCGCATGTACACATCGTGACGCAAGACTTGTTTCGGCTGGAGATGATACCGGACTATGCTTTTGACCTGGTGTACATGAGTCACGTGCTGGAGCACCTCAGCCACCTCAAGGTGATCGAGACCCTGAAGGAACTGTGCCGCATCCTCAAGGTGGGCGGCGTCTTGAGAGTGTCCGTACCCGATTTCGACCACATCCTGACGCTTTATCGCGCAACCGATCATGATATTCGTGCCATCGAGCAGCCGCTCATGGGCGGGCAGGACTACGCATTCAATTATCACTATATGGTGTTCAATGATGCGCATCTGCGTAAATTGATGTTGAATAGTGGGTTTCGTGAGGCGCAAGCCTGGAACCCGCGGGATTGTGCCCACCATGATTTCGAAGACTGGGCCTCAAAAACCATTTCGTGGGAAGGGCGAGAGTACGAGATCAGCCTGAATATCGAAGCCGTGAAGTGAGTATGGACCCCGATTTGCGGTTCAGTATGACGCGTGCCGAACCTGTAGAAAACCTGTCCCCATTCAAAAAGAAGGGAGTTGCATCCATGAGCCGTCCGAAGTTCAGTGTTGTGACGCCGACCTACAATCAGGGCGCATACATCGAAAAGACCATCGACTCCGTGCTGTCGCAAGGCTACCCCAATCTGGAATTCATCATCATCGATGGCGGCAGCAAGGACAATACGGTCGAGGTCATCAAGAAATATGAACGTCATCTGACCTATTGGGTGAGCGAGCCAGACAGAGGCAATAGGCAAGCAACCCCGGAAGCCCTGCTCTTGAATCTTGCAACTTGAATCTTGAATCTGAAGATCAGTGCATCGTCCGCGTCGACCCCCGCTACTTCCCCCCACCGAAGTGGAAACCCTGCTGGGCGACCCGCCCAAGGCCAAGGCCAAGCTCGGCTGGACCCCGAAGATCGGCTTCGACGAACTGGTGGCCGAAATGGTGCGCGAAGATATGAAAGCCGCCGAGCGCGACGATCTGATGAAGAGGCACGGCTACCGGATCATGGATCATCACGAGTAAGGGCATACTAAGGTTTCGGAAAGAAGTATCACTTAGTGAATTTCGTAACAGACTTATTGCAAAGGGTTATTAATCATTTTACATTTGCTCTTGTTTGTAATTCCTTAATCACAACCAAATGAGTAATTAGATGAATAATTATTGCACTCAGCAGGAACTTCCCAATTTATGTTGCTGCGAGTTTTTATAATGGAACCAAGCGACATCCTTGTATCGGCAATCGTCTCTGTTTACAATGCAGAACGATTTATTGCCGGTTGCCTTGAAGATCTTGAACGCCAATCTATTGCGGGTAGATTGGAAATAATAGTTGTAGACACGGGGTCTCCTCAACTTGAAGGCGAGATTGTTCGCTCGTACCAGAATAGATTTTCAAATATTCGCTACATTAGGATTGAGGAGCGAGAAACAATTTATCAGGCATGGAATCGAGCTATTGCTGTCGCACAAGGGAGGTACCTAACCAACGCAAATGCGGACGACCGACACCATCCAGAAGCCTTAGAAAGGCTCGTTAACGTGATGGAAAATAACCCGGTCACGGGCGTTGTTTATGCCAACAGTTTTGTCACAAACGTCGAAAATGATATTTGGCCGTCCGATAATATTACGGGTGTATTCTATTGGCCTATGTACGAACCACGGCTATTGTTTCAGATTTGTTTTGTTGGCCCGCAACCGATGTGGCGCCGAGCACTGCATGCAACCCATGGATTATTTGATGGAAGCTTCCGCTCTGCTGGGGATTATGAGTTCTGGCTACGCCTAAGTGTTGGAGGAGTGCAATTTGTACACCTACCAGAGATTCTTGGCCTATATCTCGCGTCACCGCTCGGAATGGAATTATCAAACCAAACACTTTCCAATGTGGAGACAGAAAAGGCCAGGTGTCTACATTGGCCAAAACGGTGGGGATTACTGCCACCATCGTCAACCTCCTTTCTCTTTCCATCGCTAGATCCCGCGCCCTTGGTTTCAGTGGTGATTGCTACCCAGAACAGGCCATATCTACTAAAAGACGCTTTATTGTCACTAAACAACCAGGCCTACCAAAACTGGGAAGCAATTGTGGTTAATGATGGTGGCGCCAACGTCGAGAGTGTGATCAGCGCGATCGATCATGATGGCCGCATTAAACTAATGAATCATTGGCAGTGTTTAGGTCAAGTCCGTGCGCGGAACACGGCACTTCGTGTAGTACAAGGACAAATTATTTGCTATCTGGATGATGATGACAATTACATGCCTAATCATATAGAAGGCATTGTCAAAACAATGCGAAACTCGGCCAGCCCTTTTGTTTTCACTGGTGCAATCAAAGTCACCGAATATTTGGAAGGCGATCGTCGAATAGAGATTTCGAGAGTGGACATTGATGACGCACTGCGGCTTCCGCAAAATAGATTGCTCGCCTCAAACTTTATTCCACTACCTAATTGGGCTCATCGGCGAGAGTGCATCAAGCACACCGGATATTTTGATGAACAAATGTCGTCACATGAAGACTGGGAGTTCATTCTTAGGTTTGCATCTAGATGGGAACTGTTACGCATTGAGCAAACGACTGTAGAAATACGAATCAGACCGACAGCTAATGACAGCGTCACAACCAGAAATAACACAGCAAAGGTTAGAGATTATAAATACATTTACCAAAAACATCCCACAAACAACAAACAAATAAATTCAATGCGGCGGGCGGAGCTATCTGAACTAGGCGAACAGCCTACAGGTCTCACAGAAAGATTGTCTCGCAGACTGAATCGACTCTTAAATAAACATATTCTATGGCGTTTCAATGCGCATAGCAGGCCGAAGCAATAAAACATCCCCAAGGGTGGCTTATTTAGAAAAACGCCAATTACACTTACGCATATGATATCCAGGAACAAATCTTTTCTGACTAAAACCCCGGCACAATAAACATGCATTTGTTATGTCAAGTTTCCATCGTCGTCCTTAACTGGAACGGCGCTGACGACACGATCGCCTGCCTGGATTCGTTGCAAGCGCTGACCTATCCGAACTTCATTGTGATCGTGGTCGACAACGGCTCCTCGGATGATTCGCTGCTGCACCTGCGCCCCTATGAAGCGCCCTACCCTCTGACCTTGCTGGAAACGGGCCAGAACCTGGGTTATGCAGGCGGCAACAATGTAGGCACGCGCCACGCACTGGAGCAGGGAGCGGAGTTTGTGCTGGTATTGAACAACGACACGGTCGTTGCACCCGACCTGCTGGAACGTCTGATCGAATCCGCGCAGCGCAACCCAAATGCAGGCGTATTCAGTGCCCGGATACTGTATTTCGATGCGCCCGAGAAGGTGTGGTTTGACGGAGCACGCTGGAACACATCGACTCTTAACATGGAGTGGCCCGGACAGGATGCGGAAGAACCTAGCCTTGGCCTCGATGATCACGATACAGATTACGCCTGCGGGGCTGCGCTGTTTTTTCGCGCCGAAGTCGCTAGGCAGATCGGCCTGCTGGATGAGTCTTTCTTCCTGGTCTGGGAAGAAGTGGATTGGTGCTTCCGCGCCCGCGAGGCGGGCTGGCGCAACCTTGTCGTTCCCGCGGCGAAAGTCTGGCACAAGATCGGGGTGTCTTTCGGCAGCGAGTCCTCGCCGCTGCGCGTCTACTTCAGTGTTCGCAACCAGTTGCTCTGGTTCAGTCGTCATGCGCCCATGGCCGCTCGTATGCGCCTTTGGGCCAGAAGCCTGCGCCGATTGATCCCAGTTTTCTCGCTCGGCCAGGGAGCCGAACCCTGGACCAGGCGCTGGTTCTGGGCCATGCAGGATTACGCACTCGCCTGGCTGGGGCGTGGCAACCGGCTGCAATATCTAGTCACCCGACGCGCAATCTTGGACTACGTACATGGACGCTTTGGCGACTGCCCGGAAAAGGTTCGTATCTGGGGCAAGGCCTGGGCGCAGCGGGATCGTGTGGCATGATTCTGGATTGTGCTGGTGACCCTAACGTAGGAGCGCCTTCAGGCGCAATGCCGGGTGAATCAACCGGAATATTCGCACCTGAAGGCGCTCCTACCAAGATGGACCGATCTTGATCAACTTCGACCTGCATGCACTGTTCTCCGATGGCAAGCCGTATCTGGAAATGGCGGATGGACGGCGGGGCCATTCCGAATCAGGAGGCGTGCAAGGGGTTCTGGATTCCTTTGTCGGTGCGCTTTGTCTGTTCCTGCGTGTTACTGCCTCTGCCCGGTTCAGGCTGGATGGGGACTATCGGCTTTCCCGCTGCGTCGCCGGTGGTTGGCTGTTCCTGGGGCGTGACGTCGCTTCGCCCTCCTACTGGTTGCCGGTAGCCGCTAACCTGCGCCGCCTCGATGATCAAGGCCACATTCTGGAAGAGCGTGCCGCCGAACTGAACGAGTTCGACCTGGATGTCACCGGGGTGAGCATCTCCTTCGGCCCCATCCCGAACCCCTGGACCCTGGATGCGGTGATCTGGCGGCTGGATGACGCCGCTCTGGTCGATGAACTGCAAGGCTGCGCGCCCATCGAGACCCAGGGATATTTCCTGCTCGGGTCGCACACGCGCTATGGCAGGCTCGCCGATGTTTACCGGCATCTGGTTCACGGCTGGGTATACGAAGACCGCTACGCCTGGCCGTTCAAGCGCCGGATCTGTTCGGAAAACGATGCACACGCGCTGCATCTGGTCATGACCGGCTTGCAACGGGCCACCGGCAAGCGGATTTACGGCCTGCTCAAGGCGCAGTTGCTGTTATCGCTGCTGGCGCGGCAGTCGCCCGAGGGTGGTTGGCGCCACGGTGAGTGGACGCAGGACATGGAGGCGCACTACCGCCTCAACACCAGTGCGCTGCATCTGCTCATGGATGCCTGGAGTGAAGGCCACGACCCGGTCATCGGCACGGCGATGCGGCGCGCGGCAGAGTTCCTGGCACATCAGCGTGACCGTGTGGCAGGGGGAACCTGGTTTCTCCACGATGAACTCGAGCACGATGTCCTGCGGCTCGACAAAGGGCCTTTCCGCTGGCTGAAGAGTCGCGCATTCGGCAAGACGGAAAGCAATATGCTGGTGCTGAACACTCAGCTCGACATTACGGTTGCCCTGGACCGCTTCCGTGAACTGACCGGTGACGTCCGCCTGGCGGACCACGTGCGTGCAGCCTGCCTGGCAACCCGTGAAGTGCTCGCAGCCCGGCCGGCGGAATGGCTTTACCGGCCACTGTTCAAGATGATTACGTTGACCCTGTTGCCTACTGCCCAGGCAGCAGCCCTGTCGTTGCCACTGCGCGCCCTGAAGCGCCTCGCCTGGAAATACCTGATACCGCGCCTGCCCGATATCAAGGTTCGCTTCCCGCGCCTGGTCATGCCGGGCGGTTACGTCGACCGCGAACTCTGTGTGCGGACCTGGGCGCACCATTATCTAACCATCAATCTGATGGATCTCGCCAGGCACCAGCGTCGCCTTCCCGACGCGGCGACCGATCGAGTCATCCACGATGTCCTGCGCTTCGCGGCCGCCAGCGGGATCGTTTTGCGCTGGAAGGAACTGAAATACGAGAAATATGCGATCGGCTTCTGGGCCGAAGCGCTGTATCACGTATGCCGCCTTTACCCCGATAACCTGGATTACCGGCGCCTGCTCGCCCAGGCCATGCTGCACCTGGCCGACCTCGCCCTGGGCCTTCCCCCTTCGCTGCTGGGCGCCAACGACGAAGCGGTGCCAGCGGAGCGGCAGATGGCCTGCCCGACCCCCCGCGAGCCGGGCATGTTGGTTGCGAACCTCGGCGATGCGGCGCACCCCGAGGTGCTGCTGGTCAACAGCGGACCACGGTCGAGTTTGCTGACCTGGGTCACCGCGCCTTGCAACCTTCGCTGGCGCCCACTGATGGGCGGAGAGTCGGCGCAACCGGATAGCATCGCCTCACACGCGGCCTGGCTGGGTACGGCCGCATGAAAATCGCCATCGTCAGTCCGGAGTTCCCTCCCGACATCGGCGGTGTCGAAACCTACGCTTTCGAGTTCTGCCGTGAACTGCTGCGCCGGGGGCACACGGTGACGGTGTTCACTTTGCGCCATCCTGGGGGCGAGATCGACCTGCCCGGACTGGAAGTCGTCCCCGGCCTGACGTTCACGCAGGACCTCGATCTGCGTCTGTTCGACACCTGCAAGGCCGATATCTGGCATGTGCTTAATGCGGGCTATGCCTGGCTTGCCCTGAGTGGGCGCGCCACGGTGGTCTCCATTCACGGCAACGATTTTTTACGCGCCTATGTCCCCTGTGCGCCCTTCGCGCTGGAACGCCTGCCGCTTTTATGGCGTTATTCGGATCGCGTACGCGAATTGTTGCGCCCACTCTGGTTGCGCCGTGGGCAGAAATTGTTGGCGCGCGCACTCCCTGCGGCTCGGCACATCCTCGCCAACAGCCGATATACCGAAACGGTGTTTCTCGAACGCTTTCCCGATTGCCGCGGCAAGACCTCGGTGGCCTACGTGGGCGTGAGCACACGCTTTTTTTCCGTGCCGCGCGCGGCACCTGGCACGAGCCCGATCCGGTTGCTGAGCGTGAGCCGCTTGTCCGAGCCACGCAAAAATATCGATCTGGTGCTAGCGGCTCTGGCACGCCTGAAGGATCGCCACGCATTCGAATACATCGTGGCCGGCGACGGCTTTCTGCGCGCCGATCTCGAACACCAGGCCCGGCGCCTGGGATTGGGCGACAGGGTCCGGTTTGTCGGCCGCGTGTCCGAAGCCGAATTGATGCGTCTCTATGGCGAAGCGGATCTGTTCGTTCTGGCCGCCTCGATCGTGCCAGGCAGCCACGAGGGCTTCGGCATCGTCTATCTGGAGGCGGCCGCCAGCGGCGTTCCCAGCCTGGCGGCGCGTCTGGCCGGGGCGGCGGAAGCGGTAGGTGCGGGCGAATCCGGCTATTTCGTCGACAGGCCGGACGTGGAATCGCTTTGCCTGGCGCTGGAAGCTTTCCTATCCGGTACTATCCGCTTCGAAGCAGAGACTTGCCGCGCCTTCGCCCGCCGCTTTACCTGGTCGAACGTGGCGAAAGCGGCGGAGGATGCCTACCGAACCGCCCTGGAATAGAATGTAGACATTGCCGAGAAGCCGATTGCCGATCCCATGATCCTGGATACCCTACCCATCTCTGGCCTGATCTCTGTGATCATGCCCTGCTTCAACGCCGCGCCCTATGTCGCGCAGGCGATCGAATCGGTGATGGGGCAGAGCCATGCTGCGGTCGAACTCATCGTGGTGGACGATGGCTCGACCGATGCTTCGTTGCGTATCGTCGGCGAACTGGCCCGGCACTATCCCGGTCGCATCCGCCAACTCTTCACCAGCCGGGTGGGGCCTTATCCGGCTCGCAACCATGGGCTGCGCGTGGCGCGCG
This sequence comes from uncultured Pseudomonadota bacterium, assembly GCA_903883985.1. Lineage (GTDB taxonomy): Bacteria > Pseudomonadota > Gammaproteobacteria > Burkholderiales > Thiobacillaceae > PFJX01. The sequence goes on from CAISDD010000057.1 coordinate 8,986, forward strand.
GCGAGTTCATCGCCTTCCTCGACGCCGATGACTGGTGGGCGCCGGACATCCTGGAGAAACTGCATCGCCGCCTCGCCGAACAGGGGGTGGATCTCGCCTACTGCGGCTGGAAGAACGTAGGGGACGGGGTGAACTCCGAGCCCTACGTGCCCCCGGAATACGAAAAGGCCGACCCGGTGGAGGCCTTTTTGCGCTCCTGTCCCTGGCCCATACACGCCGCCTTGCTGAAACGCGCAGTGGTGCAGCGTATAGGCGGCTTTTCCGAGCGCCGCTTTTCCGCCATGGACTACGATTTCTGGCTGCGTGTTTTGGCGCACACCCGGCGAATCGCGCGCGTGCCCGAGGTCCTGGCGTTCTATCGTTGGCATGGCCAGGGTCAGGTTTCCGCCGTGAAGTGGCGCCAGGTGTTGGATGCGCTGGAGGCGCAGAAGGCATTTATCGCGGCCAATCCAGGCCTGGTGCGGCATATCTCGGTCAGGCGGAGGAAAGACCTGACCGAGGGTCAGACCTTGCGCCAGGCCTATCGCGCCTTCTGGAAACGCGACCTGGTGTCCGCGCAAAGGCTGTTTCGCCATGCCGCGGCGCATCTGACCTTCTCTTTCAAGGATCTGCGCCACGTCCTGGTCGCCTTGCTGCCCGCGTCGTGGTATCGCAGCTTCGTCATCCTGATCGATCGGATTCATGCATGAGTCAGACCGCGCGCGTTCCCGTGCTCATGTACCACCGGGTTGGGGTTGCCAGCAACGACTGGGAAGCGCGCTATTGCATCGGCCCGGAAGGTTTTGCGGCACACATGCGAGCGCTTTCCCGCGCCGGTTTCCTGGGTGTCACGGTGGATGCGCTGCTGGACTGGCTGGAAGGAGGTGAACGGCTGCCGGAGAAGGCGATCGTGATCACTTTCGATGATGGTTTTTGCGGCGTGCGCGACCACGCCCAGCCTGTGCTGGAAAAGTTGGGCTGGCCGTTCACCGTTTTCCTGGTCAGCGATCTCATCGGCGGCGAGGATGCCTGGACCCGGAACAGTAACCCGGCCGGCGTGACCTATCCGCTGCTAGGTGCCGATGAGATCCAAGACATGCAGCAACGCGGTTGCACTTTTCATTCCCATAGCCGCAGCCATGCCAGCCTGCCCACGCTGGACGATGCCGCACTGGCCGACCAGTTGCAGGGCTCGCGCTCGTTTCTGGCGGAGTTGCTGGGTCATGAGGCGAGCTATATCGCGTATCCCTACGGCCATCTCGACTCGAGGGTAGAGGCCGCGACCCGCGCCGCGGGCTACCGCGCAGCCTTCGCCACACAGCCCGGTTTCAACCGCCAGGACGTGAATCGCTTCCGCATACGCCGCCTGGACATCGCGGGCACCGACACCCCGTCCATGCTAATGCGCAAGATGCGTCTGGGTAGCAACGACGGCAGCTTGGCTCACGCCGCGCGCTACTACCTCGATCGCCTGACCAGCCGCCTGCCCGGAGTCGGACGATGACTTGCGCCTATACCGTCGCCTTGTGCACCCACAATCATGCAGACCGCCTGCTGCGTACCCTCTCGGATCTTCCACGGCTGAAACTTCCCAAGGCCGAATGGGAA
>CAISDD010000058.1 GCA_903883985.1 uncultured Pseudomonadota bacterium
CATCACTTAAGTAACCTGTCGAAACCAATTTGGCTTACCTCCGGGCTCCCTCACCCTGCCCTCTCCCGGAGGGAGAGGGTTCCACCCCCTTCCCCCTCCGGGGGAAGGGCCGGGGATGAGGGCCTGCGCCGGCAGCTTAATGAAGGCAAGTTACGCGACATAACTTAATATCAATGCGTTAAGTAAGGCCGCGAAACCGGGTGTCCCGCCTCACACAGACGTGCAAAGCCGATTGTGATGCAAAAAGCCAATATAGTTGTGCAGGGTTACCTGCGGCATGCGATTTCCCGTTCCTTCTTGGTGCTGGCGTAATCGCTCAGGTAGCGGTCTAGCGCCACACCAGGCTGCATGGTAGCGAGTAGCGCCCGGTGTACGATGCACTCTTTTTTTGTCATCAATCGATGGCAGGGCGGGGCAAGATTCGAGGAGATGGCCGCGGAAGACAATAGTCCAGACAACAGCACAAATAACAACATGTTTTTCATAATTGCTTCCTGCAATGTAGCATGCGAATACTACACTAAAGCAACTAGAGGTTTCCCGTAGTTAAAGCATGATTTATGAGTAGATATTTCGCCACATCGGGCTCCTCGAAAAGGAGCCCGGCCATTCTGGCAAAGCCGTTTACGGTTGTTGCAGGCTTACCCGGCTTAAAGCACCATGCCCGGGTTGTTGCCCATGCCGATGACCTTGGGCTGGTTGAGCTTGACCTGTTTGATGACCTTCACCTCGCGCAGGTACTCGGCCACCACGTCCCAGATGGGCGCGCCTTTCACGCCCTCCCCCACCGGCGCCCAACCGGCGACCTTGTACGTCTTGTTGGGATCGACCGCCTGGCCGTTGAGCGTCATGTCGTTGATACGGTGGCCGATGCCGGCGTTGGGGGTGACGCTATAACGCACGCCGCCCACCCGTACCATGTCGCCACCTTGTTGGTAGTAAGGATCGGCGTTGAACAGATTGTCGCAGACATCTTCCATGATGGTCTTGATGCCGGCACCGGTCAGGGTGTTCAGCGTGGTCGCGGGGTAGGTGATGGCGACCTGGTCCATCAGTTTCTCCATGGTGATGACATCGCCCGGCAGCAGGCTGGTCCCCCAGCGGAAGCCCGGCGAGAAGGCCGCCTCCGCCCCTTTCACCTGCATCAGGGCGTCGCAGATCAGTTGGTCATAGGTGCCATTGAAATTGCCTCGACGGTAGAGCAGGTCTTCGGTCACCGCCAGCTTTTCGTTCAGCTTGTGCTCGAAAGGCGCGCGTATCCGGGTAATCAGCGCCGACATCTTCGGGTCGGGGCTAAGCAGGTTGGAGAACACCGGCACCAAACGATACTTCCAGCCAGCGACCTGGCCACCCTTGACCTCGAAGTCCATGACGCCCAAAAACTTGCCGTTGGAGCCGGCGTTGGTCACCAGGGTCGTGCCGCCGGCATTCTTCACCTGGATCGGCTGCGGCACGCCATCGTGGGTGTGGCCACCGAAGATGGCGTCGATGCCGGTGACGCGGCTGGCCAGCTTCAGGTCCACGTCCATGCCATTGTGTGACAGCACCACGACCACCTGGGCGCCGCGACCGCGAGCTTCATCGACGAATTTCTGCATGGAATCGTCGCGAATGCCGAAGGACCAGTCCGGCATCATCCAGCGCGGGTTGGCGATCGGCGTGTAGGGGAAGGCCTGGCCGATGATGGCCACCTGGATGCCGTTGATCTCGCGGATGACGTAGGGCTTGAACACCTGGTCGCCGAAGTCGTTGGTGACCACGTTCTGGGCGACGAAATCGATGCCCGCCTTCTTGAAGTCGCCGTTGACGATTTCCTGGACGCGCGCGGCGCCATAGGTCATTTCCCAGTGCGGCGTCATGACGTTCACGCCCAGCTCGATACACGCATCGACCATGTCCTGGGCGTTGGTCCACAAAGCCGTGGCTGAGCCTTGCCAGGTGTCGCCGCCGTCGAGCAGCAAGGAGCCCGGGCGCGAAGCGCGCACCCGATCGACCAGGGTCTTCAAGTAGGCGAAGCCGCCCACCTTGCCGTAGGTGCGGGCGGCGGCGGTGAAATCGAGATAGCTGAAGGCGTGCGCGTCCAGGCTGCCGGGCTGGATGTTGTAGGCGTGCAGCAGGTGCTCGCCCACCAGATGCGGCACGCGGCCCACCGAAGCACCCACGCCCAGGTTTACGTTGGGCTCGCGGAAGTAGATCGGCTGCAACTGCGCATGGCAGTCGGTCATGTGCATCAGCGACACATTGCCAAAGGTTGGCAGATCGTAATAATGCTCCGGCGCATTACCAGCCAGGACCGATCGACTATCCAGAGCAAAGCCGGCGGCGGCGGCGGCGGCAAGAATTTGCAGAAATTCGCGGCGATTCATGGACATGACAGGGTTCCTGGCAAAAAGGTAGGTGGCGGATTCTTGCTGCAACAGCACGGCGGGTAAATGGTAGTAATGGGTTAGTCCGCAAAGCGGTTAAGTAATGTCGCGTAACTTGCCTTCATTAAGCTGCCGGCGCAGGCCCTCATCCCCGGCCCTTCCCCCGGAGGGGGAAGGGGGTGGA
>CAISDD010000059.1 GCA_903883985.1 uncultured Pseudomonadota bacterium
GCCCTTCCCCCGGAGGGGGAAGGGGGTGGAACCCTCTTCGGGAGAGGGCAGGGTGAGGGAGCCTGGTGGTAAGCCAAATTGGTTTCGACAGCTTACTTATGAGATTGCTGTTTAACCCCAAGTTTGACGAACGAACTGGATTCCCGCCTGCGCGGGAATGACGGCCAAAACGGTTTCGCAGCCTCACTTAGGCACGGAATCAAGTTTAAAAGTATTCATCCGACTCCCGCGCCTTGGCCGCTTGCCGTTCGACGAAGCGTTCAGCCGCGATGGGTGTGGTTCGTTCAGGGAGTCCAGCAAGAGTCAGAAGCTTGTCAATGTTGCCCCAAGTGCTGATCTCGCCATCGTTGTAGGCAAACTCACCAATCAACGGCAGGTTGAGTGCCGTGTAAATCGGGATCCACTTTTCTTCCTCGCCATGGCGGCGACGCACGGAGAGTTTTGGATTGAACTGGTAACGTCCGGTAGATACGCGCAAAAACAGTGATCGGTTGTAGGCGTATTCTCGGTCGATTTCGTTCCTCGCCAGAACGCCGGAAAGATGCTGGCGCTTATTGCGCTCCGGTCGCACTACGTTGGTGGGTAAGTGTTGCCAGGCATCGAGGATGATTTGGGTCTGGAAAGCGCTGTCCGCATTGCGACGTATCTTACTGAATCGCGATTTGAACAATACCCACAGGGTCTGGAACAGGAAATATTCAGACAGATGCCGGTCGATCCGCACCAGACGGTCGCCCGTATTGACATCAATGCAAGGTGGAGCCAGGCATTCATAGAGCTTTGCCAGCGGGCCAGCAGCGAATTTCGCGTCACCAAATGCCTGATGCAAAGCCCAGTGCAGAGCATTTTGACCATAGTGATCGACGCAATCGCGATCGGCACCGCGCTCCAGCAATGCTTCCACCAGCGCCACGTTTCCGGCAGCAGCAGCGGCCATTAGCGGTGTCTGGTTCATTTGCAGGCGGTGATCGACGCCATACTGGTCGCACTGTTTGAGGATGTCCTTGAAGTGGTTGGCAAAATAATGGACGTAGCGCTTGCGGGCGAATACCGTGCGCTGCTGATCAAAGTTTCGTGCCTGCTCGAATTTCGCCTCTCCATCCAGCCACACGGCGAGCTGTGGCTCATCGTAGCAGGTGGCATAGTCGAAGAGTTGCTGTTTGCTCTTGCTACCCGGATTCTGCTCGCGGAACACCTTGATCAATAGTTCCCTGACCTTGATCTCGTCGAACACTGGCCAGGGTACCTGGACCTGCTTCAAGATGGTACGGCGGATAGTCTCTGCCTGCTCCTGCTTGCCCTGCAGTTCGAGTTTGCGTGCTTCCTTCTGCCAGTCTTCGAGCGTGGATTGCTTGGCCTCGATCTGGGTCTGGCCTGCGATCAGATCGAGCAATCCGAACAGCACATGCCCTGTGTCCGACTCGATCATGTAGATGTTCTTGATGGCGCGCGTCAGCGCCACATACAGGGCGTTAACGAAGAACTTATAGACTTCCAGTGACTTGTCACTCTTGTCTTTGGCACGTTTATAATCCAGCGTCTCGACTGCAAGATCGGCCTTTGCCACGCCCTCGACAATTTCGTTGAACTCGGCCCGGTGATCTGAAATGAAGCGGTAGAGCACAATGTTCGCGTATTCCAGGCCCTTGGCTTCATGGATGGAGAACAACAGCGGCGTGGCAAAGTGTTTACGTGCCTCGGCCTTATCCTCATCGCGCATCACCAAGACGGCGAACTGAGTGGATTGGCGGATTTTCTGGTCCAGTTCGCGCTTGGTTGCGTCCTTGTCGGGTATCAGTACAACCTGGCCGGCCTCACCGCCGACGGCCTGAACCAAGAAGTTGCTTTCGCGGTCAATGGAGCCGAAGCGTCGCTGCTTGATCTTGAGCAACTGATTGGCGACGCGAGTCGCCTCCAGACCGTTGCGAAAGTTGGCGGTTAGCACCCGCAATTCTTGCCGCTCGGCCAGTTTCGGGTCTTTCCAGAACAGACTCTTGACTTGACTCCAGGAAAAGAAATTGGGATGGACGATCTGGTTGGAATCTCCGCAAAGCAGAAAATGGCCAGGCTTCTTCAGGGTTTTTAGCACCAGCGCGAGTTGCACGGTGGTGATGTCCTGCACTTCGTCAATAACCACGAAGTCGTAGCGCGGCGCAGCCAGCGTTTGCCAGTCCTGGGCGACCAGATTTAAGTCGTAGAGTTTTGCCTCTGCCAGCCAGGCTCGATACTTCTCAAACAAATCGTAAAGTAGGTCGCGCCGTTCCAGGGAAAAGATCGATTGACGCACCCCAAGGGCTCGATACTGATCGCGCGTCAGGATACCGCCCGATCCAGCAGCAATCACACCGCGAATTTCCTCGAAAGCCTGATGGGCATCGATCTCTTTAAAATTCTGCCGAATACGGGAATACCACCCAGCAAAATCACGCCAACTGGCCTCACGTCCTACCGGAACGTGGATCGACTCGACAAACTCACGGTAGGACAAAAATACGGCATCCTGACCGCCGTGCTCGAAACCGTTGGCGTAATAAAGTTCTCGGGCGCTTTGTGCCAGAAAAGCGGAATGAGTAACGTAGAGAACCTCGCCTTCGGCATGTTTCAGCTTTTCCAGGGTCAGCGCAGTCTTACCGCTGCCAGCGCTACCGACGACAATCAATGGAGGTGGCTGTCGGTAAATAGTCTCCTGGATGTCATCAAACGAGATAGGCTTGTCGAGCAGATGAATGTCGGTATGCTCGGGATGAAGGTAGCGCAGAACTTGCGCTTCCTTGATGGCCTCATCCGCGCTAATGTCTGTAATCTTGCTCTCGTCAATCGCCGCTCCGCGCAGGAAACGTGACTTGTCGTAGTCGTGATTGGCGATCACTTCCAGCATCAGTGCGCAGACCTCATCCCCGTGGCGCACCAGCGAGAACAACAGTCTGTCTGCACCGTCCAGTTTCGCCCGGTAGAACTTGCCATGGCTCAGGTTGGCGAGCTTTTTCACTTGGGCCGCGTGGAAGTCGTGGCGAGCGATGGCCTCGGACACCTTGCTGTAGCTGGCCATGACGCGGGAGACGTCAAGGCCGGTGTATTCAAGAATCTTCATGAAGCGACGAGGACAGGGGTAAGTGGCGGAATTCTCTCACGCCCGTCTGCCCCGTGGCCAAGTCCTCTGTAGTCAGCCGTAGAGGTTCTTGATGAAGCGGACGACATCCTGGAACGACCACTCCAGGTAACTTTTCAATAAGTCACGGCATAGTGCGGTCAGCGCCCGTTCACGCGGGGTAGTGATGTAACCCACCCCAGGCAGGTTGAAGAA
>CAISDD010000060.1 GCA_903883985.1 uncultured Pseudomonadota bacterium
GCGCGGGTCGCCGCAACAGCGGGCGCAGACAGGCGGACATCGACGCGAGCCGGGGCGGCAGCCGGCACCGCGACCGCGTTTGGCTTGGCAACCACGGACAGCACGGCCACAGGCACCGCGGCTACGTTGGGCTTGGCAACCACGGACAGCACGGCCACGGGCACCGCTGCCACGTTGGGCTGGGAGACGACCGGCACGTTGGCGGCGGCATTGACCTTGGGCGCGGGTTCCGCTACGGCGTACAGACTTGGCCTGACTGCCGCCGGAACGGCAGCAGTGGCCAGCGTCAGCGACTTGACCAAAGTCAACGGCGCAGCGGGAGCGGGGGCCGAAGCGATGGGGATGGCGGGGGCTGAGGGAGCGGGGACGGTGGGAGCGGGGGCTGCGGGAGTGGGTGCCACAGCCTGAGTGGGGTTCTGCGGGCTGGTGACCTGGGTGCTGGTACTTGGAAAATTGGGGGATCGATAGGGGTTCGGGTTCGGGTTCGGGTTCGGGGTCGGGTTCGGGTTCGGGTTCGGGTTCGGGTTCGGGTTCGGGTTCGGGTTCGGGTTCGGGTTCGCCGCAGCCTTCAATTCCGGCCCACTCGCTGACGTCGGCAATGAGTCCACCTTTTTCTCAGCGTGTTTGTGCTTGCGATGCGGTTTATGCACGACCTTCTTTGCAGGCTCGACCTGGGTCTGCTTCGCTTGTGTCTGCTTCGCTTGTGTCTCGCTCCAGGCCGCACCGCTGTTCACACTCGCCAAGCAGGCGAGGAGCAGGCAACTCAGGAGTTGGGGTAACGCTTTCATATTGCCGTCCTTGAAATAGGTTCGCTTTCGGCTGCACGAGTTAGCCAGTCGTTGCAACAGGATGACCGACCTGGCTTGCGAGAGTTCCCGATGTTGTTGATCCAGCTCAATGGATATTGTATTCCATGGCGTTATCGCCACACCTCGGCATGGCAACCCGAGGCGTCGCAGGAGAGGTAGCCGCCCGTCGTGCCAAACCAGTCCGGCAACACCCAGCGCTCGCAGGTGCGGCCATCGACCGCCTGGCAGTGGCGCGCGGGACGATGAGTGTGGCCGTGGATGATGCGGCAAACCGCATGCTCCCTGAATGCTGCCGTGATGGCGTCCGGACTTACGTCCATGATTTCCGAACGCTTCCCGGCCTTGGCCTGCTCACTGCGTTCGCGCAGGGACACGGCGAGTGAGCGGCGCACTTCCAGTGGTTTGCCAAGGAAATCGGCAAGCCAGCGCGTATCCCTGACCTGGGCGCGAAAGACCTGATACTGGGCATCTTCGGTACACCAGGCATCGCCGTGCGCCAGGAGGGTGGGCGTACCATGAAGGTCGATACGCGTGGGATCGGCCAGCAAGACCAGTCCAGCGGCTCGCGCCAGATCGGGGCCGACGAGGAAATCGCGGTTACCCGGCAGAAAATGGAGGGGAACCCCAGACTGCCCAGTCTGTTTCAGCGCGGCTGCAATTCCCGCGTGGAAGGGAAGGTCAAGATCGTCGTCACCCACCCAGGCTTCAAACAGGTCGCCCAGGATGTAGAGGCCACTGGAATGGACCCCCTCGCCTTCCAGAAAACCCTGGAACGCGTCGGCGGCGTCGGGTCGCTCCGGGCTGAGATGCAAATCGGAGACGAACAGCGTGGGCAAAACCGCTCAGTCTTCCACGATCTCTGCGGATTCGATGATGACATTCTCCACCGGCACGTCCTGATGCCCTGCACGCATGCCTGTGCCCACCTTGCGGATGCGATCGACGTTCTCCTTGCCTTCCACCACGCGACCGAACACGCAATAACCGTAACCTTGCGCGGAAGCCTCGCGGAAGTTGAGGAAGTCGTTATCAGCAAGGTTGATGAAGAACTGGCTGGAAGCGGAATCGGGGTTGGGGGTACGCGCCATGGCAACGCTATAGGCCGCGTTCTTAAGACCGTTGTCGGCTTCGTTGCGGATCACCTCTCGCGTGGTTTTCTGTTCCATCTCGGTGGTGAAGCCGCCGCCCTGGATCATGAAGCCGTCGATGACGCGATGAAAAATGGTGCCGTTATAGAAGCCATCGCGCACGTACTGCTCGAAATTGGCAACGGTAACCGGGGCGGCTTTGGCGTCCAACTCCAGGGTAATGGGGCCGAAGTTGGTTTGCAGTTTGATCATGGAATGGACTCGATTGGGTTTCTTGGCGGTGGTGGATGCCGCGAGGCTGGCGGCGGTAAAGCTGAGCAGGCAGGCAGTCAGGAGGAAGCGGGTAAGGTTCTGAAATGGCATGGGTCAGCGCTGGGCGAGTTGAGTGGACAATTCCGAATTTTTTTCCATGAGGATGCTCCATTGGCCCTCTTCCAGGCGCCAATAGAGGCGTTTGCGGCTCAGGCTGACGAGGCGATCACTGCTGTAGCGCTGGGTAAATTCAGCGTACGCCATATTACTGCCCGGATAGAGAAACAGGCTGATATCTTCCAGTTCCACCTTGATCCAGGATTTTTCAACGATATTGCGACGTTTACTGTCCACCCAGCCCCGGCCCTCTGCGCGCAGGAATGTGCCGGTGTAGTGGCCGAGGAAGCGATCCGCTTCACGTGCCTGCCAGGACGCCTGCCAGGAACGCAGGCGTGAGAACAGTTCGCCGCGTTCCTTCTCCCAGGCGATGCGGTCGATCCAGTCCGTGCGCTCGGCGATCACGATCGGGGTAGCGCCGGGTTGCACCCAGCGGCTGATTTCCTTCAGGTCCGGATTGGTCACCACGACACAGCCCTCGCTGGAACGCGGGGGACGGCTATACGTGTCCGAGGGCACACCGTGCAGCCAGATGCCGTGGCCGCTGCGGCCCTGGATACGATCCCATTCGTTCGGATAGTCGATCGGAAAGGCCCCGGCACCATAGAGGTCGGCCAAGCCCTTGCGCGGCAGTTCGCGGGCGATCTGGTAGATCCCCATGGGCGTGCGCATGTCGCCCTCGCTGCGCTTGTCGGTGCCGTTCTTGCCTATGGTCATGTAGAAGTCAGCCTTCAAGCGCGGCTCACCCTCCACATTTTCAAACAGGTAGAGCCGGGCGCGCGAGGCATCGGCGAGCAGGGCATATTTCTGCCCCGGGGCCAACTGCAGTATCTGTCGCGGCAACTGTGCCATATCCGGCTGGTCGATGTAGCGCAGCAGGCGTACCCGGGCCTCGTCACGCAACCCGGACAGGGATTGCGCCGAGGTTGGGGTCGGGAAGGCCACGGTGCCGATGCCCGAGATCGGGCGTGACCGCGCCATCAGGAGGTCTCCCTTGATCAGGTGCGCGAGCTTGAAGTCGGGACGCAGTGAAATGACCCGGTTGACCTCTCTCAACGCATCATCGAGGCGGTTGCTGCGGATGTCCTGGATCGACTTGGCGATCATGGCATCGGGCGTTGGCAGATAGCGCGCCATGTCGGCGCCGGCCAGCCTCAAGGGCATGTCGCCCTCTGCCCCCGCCAGCCTGGGTAGGAACGCGGCCAGGCACAGGGCGAGTCGAAATATCCACTTACCCATACGCGTCAACGCTCCTCGACAATTTTCCAGTCGTCCCCCTGTTTTTCCAGGAGCAGCATTTTCCTGTCCTTGGAACGGACGAGATTGGAAACGTAGTGCTGTTCGAAACTGGCCTTGGCCGGCGCATCCTCGCCTGGAATTTCGACCTTGATCTTGTCCAACTGCACCTTGACGAACTTAGGGCGGGTGACGCGGGCCTTGCGCTCTGCCTCCCACCCCATGCGATCCCGGCCACTTGGCACCTTGAAGTCCTTGCCATAGAAGGCCAGATAGGCCGCGGCATCGCGCCTGCCCCACGCCGCAGCCCAGGCTCGCACGGTGCGCTCGATCTCCGCAATAGCGACCGCATCACCGGATTTGGCCCCGCCTTTCTCTGCGGTCGCGACCGGCTCGGAAACCTTGCTCAGCTCCGCCTTGTCGACCGTGGATTCAGGCCTGGTCGGCAATAGCTGCGGGCGAACCGGTTCAGGGGCTGTGCCGGTCACTTTTGCGAGCTGCCCGGCCTTGCGTGGCCCCGCTTTGGCCGCAGACCGCCCCCTGCCGGCATCCAACACTGGCACGGGGGTGAAGATTTCACGGATCATCGCCAGCTTGGTTAGCGCGGAGGTATTCGACTTATCCAGCTGTAGCGCCTTGTCATAGGACTGCGAGGCCATCTTGGCATAGATATCGCCCAGGTTCTCATGCGCGGTGGCGTAGCTCGGATGGGTGCGGATCGCCATTTCCAGACTATTCTTGGCGCGGTCGTACTGCCCCTGCGCGGCATAGAGCACGGCCAGGTTGTTGTATGGCTCGGGCAGCTCGGGATAATCATCGGTCAGATCGGTGAACACCTTGATCGCATCGATCTGGCGATTCAGCTCGGTGAGGATCAATCCCTTGAGGAAACGCCCCGGAGCGTCTTTGGGGTTGGCCGCCAGCAAGGCATTCACTTTTTCCAGGGCCACGGCATTATTGCCCTGACGGAAGACCTGGCTGACGTCCTGAATACTGGGAACGGCAGCAAGCGCCGTGATGGGAAACCAGGCGAGCAAGAGGGCGATGGGTAGAGTGAGGGAGAAACGGGATAGGACCATGTGTGCTAAGCTTTTCTCGGTTTTTGCGGTTGGTAGGGTATGCCCCAAGCCGCTCAGATTCTAGCCCCCGCAAGGCGCATTGCAAAATCACCCCCGCCCACCTTGCGGCTTTTATCCCCCCCTCACGACCAGACCATGAGCGATCCCGCACCCGTTCAGCATTTCATCCGTTCCATCGTCGAAGCCGACCTGGCCAGTGGCAAACACGCAGCCATCACCACCCGCTTCCCGCCCGAACCCAATGGTTATCTGCATATCGGGCACGCCAAGTCGATCTGCCTGAATTTCGGCCTGGCCCTGAATTTCCAGGGCAGTTGCAACCTGCGTTTTGACGACACCAACCCGGAAAAAGAGACCGAGGAGTATGCCTGCGCCATCCAGGACGATGTGCGATGGCTGGGATTCGAGTGGAACGGCTCTGTGCGCTGGGCATCGGACTATTTTCCGGCGCTCTACGACTATGCCGAAGCCTTGATCAAGAAGGGCCTGGCCTATGTCGATGACCTCACCCCCGAGGAGATGCGGGAATATCGCGGCACCCTCACGCAAGCAGGCCGCGCAAGTCCGTTTCGCGTTCGCGAAGGGGAGGAAAACCTGGATTTGTTCCGGCGCATGAAGGCGGGCGAGTTCCCGGACGGCTCGCGCACTCTGCGCGCGAAGATCGACATGGCCAGCCCCAACATGAATCTGCGCGACCCGGTGATCTACCGTATAAAGCGCGCGCATCACATCCGCACGGGTGATGCGTGGTGCATCTACCCGATGTACGACTACACCCACTGCATCTCCGACGCACTGGAATGCATCACCCATTCCCTATGCACACTCGAATTCGAGGACCACCGCCCACTCTACGACTGGGTTCTGGATCAGTTGCCTGTGCCTTCGCACCCGCGCCAGATCGAATTCTCCCGCCTGGAACTGCATTACACCGTCACCAGCAAGAGGAAACTCAACCAACTGGTGACCCAGGGCCATGTCTCCGGCTGGGACGATCCGCGCATGCCCACCATCCATGGTATGCGCCGGCGAGGATACACCCCGGAGGGCATCCGCGAATTCACCCGTCGCATCGGCATATCCAAGAGCGAGAACGTGGTTGACATGGCTGTTCTGGAGGGCGCCATCCGCGAGGACCTGGAAACCAAGGCGCCGCGCGTGATGGCGGTGGTCCATCCGCTCAAGCTGGTACTAAGCAACTACCAGGACGGCTTGACCGCCTCCCGTTCAGCCGGCTTTCACCCCAACCATCCGGAGTTTGGCGAACGCATGGTTGCGATTTCCCGTGAAATCTGGGTTGAACAGGACGACTACTCCGAGCATCCACCGGCTGGCTGGCAACGACTCACCCCAGGCGGCGAAGTTCGCCTGCGCTATTCCTACGTTATCCGCTGCGATGAAGTGATCAAGGACGGCGACGGCAAGGTGATCGAATTACGCTGCTCCATCGACCACGAAACACTGGGCAAAAACCCCATCGGGCGCAAGGTCAAGGGCGTCATCCACTGGGTCTCGGCCATTCATTGCCTACCCATCGAGGTGCGCCTCTATGATCGCCTGTTCCTGGACCCCATACCTGACGGCCACAAGGATCGCGATTTTCTGGAGCTTCTCAACCCGGAGTCCCTGACTGTGGTGACCGGCTGGGCCGAAGCCTGCGTACGTGATGCCGCACCGGAAACCCGTTACCAGTTTGAACGTCTGGGCTACTTCTGCGCCGACCGCCACGACCACGGAGGCGAGCGCCTAGCATTCAACCGCACCGTTACGCTGAAGGACACCTGGAACAAATAGTCGCTCCTGCGTCGCTCGAGGTACAAGGCCCAAGGTTCAAGGTTCAAGGAAGTTTGAATCTTGCCCCTTGCCCCTTGCCCCTTGCCCCTTGCCCCTTGCCCCTTGCCCCTTGCCCCTTGCCCCTTGCCCCTCGCCATGCTAACTCTGCACAA
>CAISDD010000061.1 GCA_903883985.1 uncultured Pseudomonadota bacterium
GAAATCAGCAAGCACGGCGGCACCGCCATCTGCGCCCCGATCGCCCCCTACCAGCAGACCCGCCGCGATGTGCGCACCCTGATCGAGGAATGGGGCGGCTTCATCGAGGTGCACATTTCCACCTCCATCGAAGTGTGCGAGGCACGCGACCGCAAAGGCCTCTATGCCAAGGCGCGCGCCGGTCTGATTCCAGAATTCACCGGCGTCTCGGATCCTTACGAAACCCCGGAGAACCCCGAGCTGGTCATAGACACCGCGAAATACAGCGTCGACGAGGCGGTCCAGATGATCGTGCTGAAGCTGGAGCACGAAGGCTATCTGCGCTGACATCCGAAATCCGAAATCGAAATCGCCCATGCATCTCCACATCCTCGGCATCTGCGGCACCTTCATGGGCGGCATCGCGGTCATCGCCCGCCAGGCCGGCCATACTGTCACCGGCTGCGACGCCAACGTCTATCCGCCCATGAGCACGCAACTGGAAGCCCAGGGCATCCGCCTGATCGAAGGCTTTGGCATCGAACAACTGGATCTGAACCCGGACATCTGGGTGGTCGGAAACGTCGTCACGCGGGGGGGCCAGCCGCTCATGGAAGAAATCCTGGAGCGCGGCCTGCCCTACGTCTCCGGGCCGCAATGGCTGGCGGAAAACGTGTTGCGTGACAAATGGGTGATCGCCGCTGCCGGCACCCATGGCAAGACCACGACCGCCTCGATGCTGGCCTGGATACTGGAAGATTGCGGCCTCTCGCCTGGCTATCTGATCGGCGGCGTGCCGATGAATTTCGGCGTCTCCGCGCGCCTGACGGGCGCCTTGACCGACAGCCCCTTCTTCGTCATCGAGGCCGACGAATACGACACCGCGTTTTTCGACAAGCGATCCAAGTTCGTCCATTACCATCCGCGCACGGCCATCCTGAACAACCTGGAATACGACCACGCCGACATCTTTCCGGATATCGCCGCCATCGAAACCCAGTTCCACCACCTGGTGCGCATAATACCCGGCAACGGTTTGATCGTCGCCAACAGCGACGAGGCCAGCCTCACGCGGGTGTTGCAGCGCGGTTGTTGGACGCCGGTGGAGCAATTCGGCACCCGTCCCCCCTCACCCGGGGGGGGGGGCGGACGGCATTGGCGCGCCGAAATCCTCTCTGTATCCAGCTTCGATGTCTACCTGGGAGACACACTCCAGGGTCACGTCGAGTGGTCGCTACAAGGCGAACACAACCGCATGAACGCCCTCGCCGCTATCGCCGCGGCACGCCATGCCGGCGTTCCAGCCAAGGATGCCTGCACGACGCTGGGCCGTTTCGAGAACGTGAAACGACGCATGGAACTGCGTGGCGAGGCGGGCGGGGTCCGGGTCTACGACGACTTCGCCCACCATCCCACCGCGATACGCCTCACGCTGGAGGGATTGCGCGCCAAGGTTGGCACGGCACGGATACTGGCGGTGCTGGAACCGCGCTCCAACACCATGAAGCTGGGCGTGATGAAGGCGCGACTGGGCGACAGCCTGAAAGACGCCGATCTCGTCTTCTGCTACTCGGGCGGGCTGGACTGGGACGCGGCAAGTGCGCTGGCACCGCTGGGCAGCAAGGTCTCGGTCCACGCCGATCTGGGTGAACTGGTGACGGCCATCGCCCTGGCTGCACATCCCGGCGACCTGGTGCTGGTGATGAGCAACGGCGCATTCGGCGGCATCCACAACAAGCTATTGCAAAGGCTGGCGGGATGATTTCCTCTCTCGCATGCGAGCATCATTCGGCCCGCATGCGCGCCCGCCGAGGCTGAACCATGGTCACGTCCGCCGCGCGGGAACCCAGTTGCACACTGAATACCGGTGCCCAGGGACAGGTTCTGTGCCTGCACGGCGACTGGACCCTAAGACGACTGCCGCGTCTCGAGGCCGACCTCAAAACCCTGGACATCGACCCACTGCGACCCCTACGACTCGACGCCGGCAAGCTGGATACGCTGGACAGCGCGGGCGCCAACCATCTGCTGCTTCATCTTGGCCGCCAAGGGCAACCCTTCCCGCACCTGTCCCTGGTCGGTTTCAGCAAACAGGGGCTCGCCCTCCTCGATCTAGTGGCCGTGCGACGCGACGTGGTTCCACTGCGCGCGCGCCGTCGCCGCGGGCTGCGCCAAGTGCTCGGCTGGCACGCCTGGGCCATCGCCCGCGGCGCCCGCGCCGGCCTGGCCTTCATCGGCCAGACCGGGCAAGCCTTCGGAACACTGTTGCGCCATCCTGGCTCGATGCGCTGGCGCGAACTGTTCGTGCAACTGGAAATGGTGGGTTTGCGTGCCATTCCCATCGTCATGCTGATGAATTACCTGATCGGCGTTGTATTCGCCTACCTGCTAGGCATCCAGATGCAGAAGTTCGGCGCCAGCCACCTGGTGGTCGATGGCGTGGGCCTGGGCATTGCCCGCGAGTTCGCGCCCCTGATAACCGCCGTCCTGGTGGCTGGCCGATCCGGCGCGGCCTTCACCGCCCACCTGGGCTCCATGAAGGTGAACCAGGAAATCGACGCCATCGTCACCATGGGCTTGTCGCCGTTTCAGGTTCTGGTGTTGCCGCGCCTGTTTGCCATCCTCCTGATGCTTCCCCTGCTCAGTTTTACGGCCGATGTTGCCGGGATCGCCGGCGCCGCCCAGGTCGCCTCCTTGCATCTGGGCATCCCCGCAACCAGCTTCTACGGCCGCCTGCGAGAGGTGTTGCCTCTATCCACCGTACTCTTTGGTCTGGAAAAAACCCCGGCCTTCGCCCTGGCCATCGCCATGATCGCCTGCCACAGCGGCTTCTCCGTGCGGCGCGACGCGCGCAGCGTCGGCCTGCATACCACCTCCACGGTGGTGCGCGGCATCGTCGCCGTGCTCCTGATCGACTCCGCCTTCGCAGTGGCCTATCCGGACATTCAGACATGAATCAGGGTGCAGGATCGAACGCGCCCGTGGTCGAAGTCGAGTCCTTGCGTACCCGCCTGGATGGGCACTGGGTGCATGACGGCATTTCCTTCACGCTGCGGCCGGGCGAGATCGTCGCCCTGATCGGCGGCAGCGGCACCGGCAAGACCGTGTTGCTGAACCAGTTGGTCGGGCTGCGCAGCCCCGATGGCGGCCGAGTGAAGTTGTTCGGCCAGGATCTGGCGCAGTTGAGCAGCGCCGACTTGCAGGCACTGCGCCGGCGCTTCGGTTTCCTTTTCCAGGACGGTGCCCTGTTTTCGGCCATGCGTGTGGCGGAGAACGTGGCTACACCGCTGCGCGAACACCTGCCCTGGCTGGCCCTGCCGCTGCGCGAGGAAATCGTCGATCTCAAGCTTGCCCTGGTCGGTCTGCCCCCAGATGCTGCCGGCAAGATGCCCAGCGAGCTCTCCGGTGGCATGCGCAAGCGCGCCGCCCTGGCGCGCGCCTTGGCGTTGGAGCCGGAGTTGCTGTTCCTCGACGAACCCACTTCCGGCCTCGACCCGATCAGCTCGCGCGAATTTGACCGTACTCTGCGCGTCCTGGTCGACAGCCTGAGGTTGACCGTGCTGCTCACCACCCATGATCTGGACTGCTTGTGGGGGTTGGCGGATCGTGTCATCGTGCTGTTCGAGGGGCGGGTGATCGGCGACGGCCCGGTGCGCGAAGTGGCGGGAATCGAGCACGAGTGGATACGATCCTATTTCCATACCCGGACTTTGGAGTAAAGATGGAATCCGAAGCACGCTATGCCTGGGTGGGCGGCACCCTGATCCTGTTGTTTCTGGCCCTGGCGGGGGGCATTTACTGGCTGTCCGGCGCCAGCGACACCCCATCCGCCAAGCGCTACACGGTGTATTTCCGGAAACAGTCGCTGGAAGGTCTGCAAATCGGCGGCGAAGTGCGCATGCGTGGCATCAAGGTGGGTCGTGTGATGGACTACACCATCCTGCCCGATACCGTGCGCGGGGTGCGGGTGCTACTGGAAGTGGATGCGCGCACGCCGGTGCTGGAGGGTGTCCAGGCCGAGGTCAACCGCAAGCTGGTCACCGGCATCGCCGGCGTCGACCTGGTCAACACCATGATCGGCGGCGCTCCCCTGATGCTCAAGTTAATGGGTGAACCCTATCCGGTGATCGCCGAAGGCGTAGGAGAAGTCACCCGCATGACCGGTGAGCTGATAGACCTGGGCAGCGTTGGCGGCTTGGCTCTGCAAAGGATCAATCTGTTGCTTTCGCAAGATAATCAACGTGCTTTTCGCGACGCGCTGAAAAACACCCGCGACCTCACAGGGGGGCTCGGGCAAGTCGTTCCGTTGCTGCGCGAGACGCTGGTGCAGTCCAGGCACACGGCAGAGCGTCTGGAACGTGCCAGCGTCACGGCGGAGTCGGCCCTGAATACGGCCGCCCGCGATCTCGACAGCCTGACCGCACAGTCCCGTGACTCCCTGAGTGCGGCACGCACCGCCCTGGAACTGGGTCGGAAAGAAGTCAGTGCGCTCAGCCTCTCTCTGCGCCTGTCCGCCGATCTCGCCGGCCAGGATGTCCAGGCCACCGCGAAGGTGTTGCGCGACAGCGGCAGCGCCTTGCAGCAGACCGCCCATGCACTGTCCCTGCCGGAAACCATCCTATTCGGCGCGCCTCGGGGCGACCTGGGTCCGGGGGAGGTCGCCCGATGAAAGCCCTGTTGCTCTGTCTATCCCTCGCCCTGGGCGCATGCGGTTTTACGCAGCCGCGCCCCGCCACCACCTGGTATGTTCTGGAAGACCAGGGTAGCGCTCGAGTCGCAGGCCAGCCGCTCTGGCAGGATACGCTGCTGCTACGCGAAACCGACGCGCCCGGCTTTTACCAGAGCGATGCACTGGCCTATAGCCGTACCGCCGGCACCCGCGGCCACTACCAATATGCCCATCTGACCGAGCCGCCTGGGCCGCGCATCGACCAGTTGCTGCGCGGCCGCCTGGAGCAGTCCGGCCTGTTCACGGCGGTTGCAGCCTTGGGTTCCGGCGTGACCGGGAGCTACCAACTCAACCCCCGTCTTCTCGACTTCTACCACGATGCCACACAGGCGCCGGGCGAAGTGAAACTATTGCTGGAAGTCGAACTGCTGCGCCGCGGCGACGCTCACCGGATCGCCCTCACCCGCATCGCGGTCCACGCCCCGGCACCCAGCTTCGACGCGCGTGGCGCGGCACAGGGGGCGAATTCGGCTCTCACTCAGGCACTGGACCAGATCACGGCATGGCTGGCCCGGGTGGGCGCCAAGCTTTCCGCAAGCGAATGACCGGAAGCCCGCTAAAATACTGGCCATGCTGATCTATATCCACGGCTTCAACAGCTCCTCTCTATCCGGCAAGGCGCGCGTGCTCCATGACTGGATGGACAGTCGCGGCCTGGGAGACGCCTGCATCTGCCCTGACCTGCCGGATCGCCCCTCCGCCGCCGTGGCGCTGCTGGAAAATCTCATCGCGGAAAGTGTCGGCCCGGCCAAACTGATCGGCAGCTCCCTGGGCGGCTTCTATGCCACCTATCTGGCGGAGAGGCACGGACTCAAAGCCGTGCTGGTGAACCCCTGCGTAAACTGTGACGAGAAGCTGGCCGCTTACGTGGGCAGCATGCAGAAGAACTGGCATGACGGCAGCGAATACCGTTTTTCCGAAGAACATCTGGCCGAGTTGCGGGCACTTTCTACCCGGCCCGTTCACATGGAGCGTTATCTCCTGCTGCTTGAGACCGGTGACGCAGTCCTCGACTACCGCGAAGCGGCGGCGGCCTTTCCCGGTGCGCGCCAGGTGGTGCTAGCGGGCGGCGACCACGGTTTTTCCCGCTTTAGCGAATATCTTCCCGACATCCTGGCTTTCTAATTTCTGGCGATTTCCATGTACGTGCTTTACGAAGAAGACGGCGACATCAAGGCGGGAAGCATCCTGGCCGACAACGCAAGTTCGCTGCAGATCGAGTCCCAGCATGGCAAGCGCGGCAAACTCAAGGCCAACAGCGTGCTACTGCGCTACGAGTCCCCCACGCCAGCGCAAGCCATGGAAGCCGCGCGCGCGCTGAAAGACGAACTGGACCTTGATTTTCTCTGGGAAGCCGCAGGCGGCGAAGAGTTCGGCTTCGAATCCCTGGCCGCGGATTATTTCGGCCACGCGCCCAGCCCGGCGCAGGCTGCGGCTATCGTCCTGGCTCTGCACAACGCGCCCATCTTTTTCCAGAAGAAGGGCCGTGGCCGCTACAAGGCCGCCGCCGCCGACATCCTCGCCGCCGCCAAGGCCGGCCTGGAACGCCGCGCGCGCGAAACCACGCAGCGTGCAGAATGGGTGGCGCTGCTGGTGGCGAGGCAACTACCGGAGGCGATGCGCGCGCATGTCTTCGAGTTGGCGCACAAACCGGACAAGAACGGCCTGGAATTCAAGGCACTCAATGACGCCTGCGCCCAGACCAACCTCTCCCCGGTGCGGCTGCTGGATCATTGCGGCGCCATTCCTTCCAGCCATGAATTTCATCGCCAGGCATTTCGCCTTACCCACTTTCCCAAGGGATTCGGTTTTCCAGAGTTGGCCGCAGCCCTGCCGCCGCCCGAATTGCCCGCCGCAGACGCGCCCGCGTTCAGCATCGACGACTCGTCCACCACCGAGATCGATGACGCCTTCTCGGTGAACTTCCGGCCCGCCGGTGGCGCTCGGGTGGGTATCCACATCGCCGCCCCGGCACTGGGCATCCCGCCCGGTTCCGACCTGGACCGACTGGCCGCCAGCCGCCTCTCCACCGTCTATACCCCGGCGGAGAAGTTCACCATGCTGCCGGAAGACCTGATCGCCCAATACACCCTGGCGGAAAACCAAGACTGCCCGGCGCTGTCCCTGTATCTGGAAGTCGGCCCGGATTACACCATCGAGAGCCTTTCGACCCAGGCAGACCAGGTGCGCATCGCCGCGAACCTGCGCCACGAGACGCTAGAACCGCTATTCAACGAACAGACCATCGGCCAGACTGGGCCCGACTATCCCTTCCGGGTCGAACTGGAGTGGCTCTACGGCTTTGCCCGCGCGCTGGAGGCTGGCCGCGGCAAGACCGAGCAAGTGCAGCGAAACGACTACGTCTTCAGGGTGCAGGAAGAACGGGTACAAATCAGCCCGCGCGAGCGCGGTAATCCCATCGACAAACTGGTCTCGGAGCTGATGATCCTGGCCAACAACCGCTGGGGCGAACTCCTGGCCAGCCACGATGTGGCTGGCATCTACCGCGGGCAGAGCGGCGGCAAGGTGCGCATGACCCTGCGCCCTGCCCCACATGAGGGCCTGGGCGTGTCCTGCTATACCTGGAGCACTTCGCCCTTGCGGCGCTATGTCGATCTGGTCAATCAACGCCAGATCCTCGCCGCCGCTGCAGGCACCACTCCGCCGCATACCGCTTCCGACCCCATGCTGTTCGCCACAGTGCGCGATTTCGAGCTGGCCTATGACGCCTACAACGATTACCAGCGGCGCATGGAACGCTACTGGTGTTTGCGCTGGATCCAGCAGGAGAATCTGACCGAGCTTGGTGCCACCGCCTGGAGGGAAAATCTGATCCGGCTCGACGGCCTGCCCTTCGTCGCGCGCATCACCGGCGCGCCGACCCTGAATCCAGGTGATCGCGTCCGCGTCGCACTCGCCGACATCGACTTGCTCGACATCGACCTGACCTGTCGCTATCTGGCCCCCCTTGCCCAGAGTGACTAACGCTCCATCACGGCCATGAACAGGGCCGTCGTCGCCGCTTGCGCCGCCGGCTTTGCCGGGGTGGCCGATGCATGGCGGTCAATCTGGTTCTTTTTGTCGAATGCCGTGGCGACATTCTCCAATGCGCTCATGGTGTCGCTGATCCTGCATGTGCTGGTCGTCTTCAGTGTGAGCCACCCGACAGTCAATCCTGGGTTGTTCGAGAACCAGAGCCCGCCGCTGGAAGTGGTGCTGGTCAATGCGAAATCCAGGGAAGCACCGCTGAAGGCCGATGTGTTGGCGCAGGCCGATCTGAATGGCGGCGGCGTGGTCGACCTGGATCGACACGCAAAAACCCCCCTGCCGGCCTCCGACCGCAAACAATCCATGGGCGCCCCGGAGCAACAGGCCAGCGCCCGCGTCCAGGCGCTCGAAGCCCAGACGCAGGCCCTCCTTCACCAGATCAAGTCCCAGTACAAGGTGCCGGACGGGAAACCGGCGCAGCCGCAGGAACCCCGCCCTAGCGACGCCAAGCCGGCCCCCCTCGACCTCACCGCGCATAGCCTGGAGATGGCAGAGTTGCAGGCACGCATAGACACCCAGATGGATGAATACCAGAAGCGTCCACGCAAACTCTTTCCTGGCGCCACGGCCAGGAAATATACCTTCGCGCAGTACGTGGATGATTGGCGGCAGAAAGTCGAGCGCGTCGGCAACCTGAACTATCCGGAGGCAGCTCGCCGCAATCACCTCTATGGCAGCCTGACCCTGGAGGCCTGCATCCGCTCGGACGGCTCGCTCTACGAGGAAGGAGACAACCCGGCCATCGTCAAGTCTTCCGGCTCCAAGATACTCGATGCGGCCGCGGTCAAGATCGTGCGCATCTCCGCGCCATTCTCGGTTTTTCCGTCGGAAATGCGCGGCCACATGAAGCAGATGAACATGGATCTGTTCTGTATCGTGCGCACCTGGAGCTTCACCCATTCCGATCAGGTCACCAGCCAATAAACCTGGATTCCTCGGTTGATCACTTCGTAACGGACGAGATGCCGCATGAATCGCGGCAGGGATGCCTATTACTGGGCCCCGCACAGATCCGTAATTGCAGAATTCCCGCATACGGCTCCTAAGTAACCTGTCGAAACCAAATCTGTTTCGCAGCATTACTTATCCTGGTGAAACGCTGAATTCGTGAAAACCTCGTAGGAGCGGGCTTGCCCGCGATACGACGCTGGCAATCGCGGGCAAGCCTGCTCCTACGGCACGGCCAACGGCGGAATATCAGACGTCCTGCTTCAGCCGTAAGTGAAGCTTGCACCTTTTTAAATTCAGACTAGGGAGTCTATCATCATGGCGCCGGTATCAAAGACTGTTGGGTTACGCCGACAGGAAACCGTCGGCTAACCCAATCTACGCA
>CAISDD010000062.1 GCA_903883985.1 uncultured Pseudomonadota bacterium
GGCCTTGAAGGCTCCACGCTTCTCCGTCACCGCCAGGGAGTGGATCAGGGCGGTCCCTGCCAGCCAGGGCATGAAGGAGGCATTCTCGGTCGGGTCCCAGAACCACCAGCCGCCCCAGCCCAGTTCCTTGTAAGCCCACCAGCTTCCCAGGGTGATGCCGCCGGAGAGGAACATCCAGGCCACCGTGGTCCAGGGGCGCGACCAGCGTGCCCAGGCGGCATCCATCTTGCCCGAAAGCAGCGCGGAGACGGCGAAGGCGAAGGCGACGGAAAAACCGACGTAGCCCATGTAGAGCATGGGCGGGTGCAACACCATGCCAGGATCCTGCAGCAAGGGATTGAGGTCGTTGCCGTCGGCAGGAATGGGGAACTGGCGCAGGAAGGGATTGGAGGTGATCAGCATGAACGCCAGGAAACCGACGGAAATCAAGCCCATGACACCGACCACCCGCGACACCATCTCGTCCGGCAGGTGGCGCGAGAACACCGTCACCGCCGTGGTCCAGAAGCCGAGAATCAGCGCCCACAGCAGGATGGAACCTTCATGCGAGCCCCAGGTGGCGGTCAGGCAGTAGATCTTGGGCAACTGCGAGAAGGAATTGCGCGCCACGTTCGCCACCGAAAAATCGTTGCTGATGAAGGAGTAGGCCAGGCAGCCGAAGGCGATGGCGACAAAGGCGAACTGCCCCTGTGCTGCCGGTCGCGCCACCGCCATCAAGGTGGTATTGCCACGGTGCGCGCCGATCAGTGGCAGGATGGACTGGATGAGCGCGAGCAACAGCGCGACGATGAGGGCGAAATTGCCTAGTTCTGGGATCATGAATTCTCCTGATTAACGCTGCTGGAACAGGGCTTCGATGGTCAAGCCGATGTATTTGGCGAGTTGCCGAAGCAGGATCGGTGATATCCCGTCCAGCGTAAAAGGGAACGGCCGTCGAGCGACCGTCTGGATGTCGGTAATGCAGATGGGAGCCACGTTGGCGAACCCATTTCAAACCCCAGTCCGCGCAGGATGGCTGCCACTTCGCGGGCATGGAGTACCGGCTGGCTGCCCATTCAAGCCACCACCACCATCTGGGTGCCGACGAATTCCGCATCGAATCGAGGATCGCCATCCTCCAGCAACATGGCGATGACTTCGCTCAGGTTGACCTTGAGCCCATCCAACGTGGCCCCCTGGCTGTGTGCGCCGGAGAAGCCGTGCCCGACCCCGGTCCCCACGCATCGCTCGGCAACCGCCATGTAGTTTTTCACGTCGCGCCCCTCACTTCACCAGCGTCTTGGCTTTTTGTGCCTTCTCGATAGCGCTCGCCGCCTCGGGAGGCATGTAGTTCTCGTCATGCTTGGCCAGCACCTGGGTGGCGGTGAACTGGCCATCGACGCCGAGCCGGCCTTCCGCCACCACGCCCTTGCCTTCCTTGAACAGGTCGGGAAGGATGCCCTTGTAGGTCACGTTCATGGACTTGACGGTGTCGGTCACCACGAAATGCGAGGTGAGGCCATCGGCGTCGCGCCGCAATGTTCCCTTTTCCACCAGGCCGCCGATGCGGAAGGCCCGCCCGGTGGGCGCCTCACCCTTCTCGACTTGAGTTGGCGTGAAGAAGAAAACCAGATTGCTCTGGAAGGCGTTGAGGATGAGTGCGGCGGCGATACCGATACCGCAAAGCCCCATGACGATGAACAGCAGTTTCTTGTGGCGCGACTTCACGACTCTTCCCCTTGCAGGGACGCTGTCCACTGCTGCATGCGTTTAAGGTCGCGGTGCGTTTCCGCTGCGGCGCGTTTCAATAAGATGACTTCGATCAGGACACCGGCGGCGGTGACGCCATAGGAGCCCCATACGTAGAGCCCGTAGCCACCCATGTTCCAGAAGTCGGACCAGCTTGCCCAGTTCATTCAGCTCTCCTTGGCCAGTATCGCCTTGACCCATTCGCTCTGTCGTTCGCGTTCCAGGATGATGCGGCGCACGCGAACCAGAGCCACGGCGATGGTATACAGCCAGGCGGCGATGGCCAGCACCAGCATGCCCAGCAGCATGGTCTTGGCCATGCTGGGAGCCTTCATCAGGTTGATGGACGAACCCTGGTGCAGGGTGTTCCACCACTTTACCGAAAAATAGATGATGGGCACATTGATCGCGCCGATCAGCGTCAGCAGCGAACCGGCGCGGTCGCCGCGGCGTATGTCGTCGATCGCCGCCCACAGGGCGATGATGCCGACATAGAGAAACAGCAGGATCAGCTCGGAAGTCAGGCGAGCGTCCCAAACCCACCACGCACCCCACATGGGCTTGCCCCAGAAGGCACCGCTCCACAGGGCGATGAAGGTAAACATCGCGCCGGTGGGTGCGAGTGCCCGCGCCATCATGAACGACAATCGGGTATTGAATGCCAGGCCGATCGCGCCCCAGAAGGCCATCACCAGATAAATGAACATCGACATCCAGGCCGCCGGCACGTGAATGAAGATGATGCGGTAGGCCTCGCCCTGCTGAAAATCGGTGGGCGCCTGGAAGAAGCCGATGTACAGCCCCCAGAGGGTGAAGAGGCCCGCACCCCAGGCGAACCAGGGGATGAGTCGTCCAGCCAGGGTGTAGAAATGGGCTGGGGAGGCAAAGGTGTAGAGGTTCATTCGTCGCTTATCCACGCTTATTCAAGTGAGACACGTAAGGCCGCTGCGGCTATCCAGGGCGCAATCATAAGGGATAGAACCAGAAATGCACCCAGCAGTGACAACTGCGCCTCGGCGCCAGTTCCCGCCATCACGCCATCGACCGCGCCGGCGCCGAAGATGAGCGCGGGCACGTAGAGTGGCAGGATCAGGAGCGTCAGCAAGACGCCGCCGCCGCGCAGGCCCAGGGTGAGGGCCGCGCCGACCCCGCCCAGCAGGGAAAGGATGGGCGTACCCAGGAGCAGAGAGACTTCCAGCACGCGTATGGCCTCCCAGCTCAGATTGAACTGAATGCCCAGGATAGGCGCAACCAGCAGTAAGGGAATGCCATAGATCAGCCAGTGCGCCAGAGACTTGCCCAGCACCAGCAGCACGGTGGGCTCGGGTGACAGCACCATGTGTTCCAGACTGCCATCGTGGTGATCATCGGAGAACAGGCGAGCCAGCGACAGCAGCGAGGCCAAGGTGGCTGCCACCCACAGGACGCCCGGGCCGATGCGCGCCAGCATGGCGGGCTCCGGCCCGACGCCCAGGGGAAACAGGCTGGCGACCATGACGAAGAAGAATTGTGCGATCAGCCAGTCGCCGCGGCGACGGGCTGCCAGGGTAAGGTCACGGCGCAGGACGGCGAGGAGAAAGCGATGCATCAGGACAGCTCCGGGATCGCGACGTTGCCCACCAGCAGGCGTTGCACGGCCACCCCTTCCAGGTTCAGGGCCTGGTGCGTGGTCGCCACCATCATGCCCCCCGCGTTCAGGTGATCGCGAATCAGGCCTTCCATGAGTGCGACGGCATGGATGTCGAGGCCGGTCAGGGGTTCATCCAGTATCCACAAGCTGGCGCCGGCCAGGAGCAGAGCGGCGAGCGCCACGCGGCGACGCTGACCGAAGGACAGCACCCGGCAGGGCAGATCCAGGCAGCGCCTCAACCCCAGGCGTTGCAGGGTCGCGGCGGCCAGCGCCGGGTCAAAGCCGCGGCCTTGCAGGCCGGCGGCGAAACGCAGGTTCTCCAGGGGGTTCAGGTCGTCCTTCACGCCGTTGGCGTGCCCCAGATAAATCATTTCGCCGTGGTAGATCTCGCGCTGTTTAGCTATCGGCTCACCGCACCAGCGCACTTCGCCGTCCTCCGCACGGGCAAGACCCGTGAGCAGGCGCAACAAACTGGTCTTGCCCTGGCCGTTGCCGCCTTGGACTAGCAGCAGTTCACCGGACTTCAGGGTGAAGTTCATGCCCTTGAACAGCAGCCGGTCGCCACGGGCGCAGGCTAGTTCATGAACGGAAAGCGTGGAAGAGTCAGCGTACATGGCAAGTAGGAAAAAATAGCCGGCGGAGCATAACGACTATTGCCCGTCCCGCAAGAAATAAATGCGGTGTACCCCGACTCTCGTCAAGAAAAATCAGCCGGGCATGGACGGCAGTACGCCGCCACATCCGCACGTATCCGGACTTAGCGATGCTGCCGGTGATCTTGGTGACGGGTTTCGGCGGCCATGACGACCTGGCGAACGGTGGCTATCGCGGGCAAGTCCGCTCCTACGACACGGTCAACACGGGTTCGTCCTGGTGGTGAAAGCCAACGCGGCGATCAAGGTTTATCGCAGGTGGAATCGGCCCACCAGCTCGTTCATCTGGCGCGCCAGGCCGACCAATTCTTCGCTCACACCGCGGGTTTCTACCGCCTGACTAGCGGTGCGCTGGGCGATCTGGCCGATGCTGCCCATGCTCTGATCCACCCCTTCGGTCAGCGCTCCCTGGTTGTGCACCGACTGCGCCATGTGCGCGCTCAGTTCGCGGATATCGGCGACCTGGGTGACGATGCGATCGAGCCCGCCCACGGCGTTCTCCAGTTGTTTGCTCTGACCGGCGGCCGTGTTCTGCGCAGCGTCCATCACCTCCACCGCATGGCGTGCCTCCTGGCGCAATTGCGTGACGATGTCTTCGATATCGCGGGTGGACTGATGCGACAGGTTGGCGAGCTTGCGCACTTCATCCGCCACCACGGCGAAGCCACGCCCCATTTCCCCGGCTCGGGCAGCCTCGATGGCGGCATTGAGCGCCAACAAATTGGTCTGCTCGGCGATGCCCTTGATGACTTCCAGGACATTGCTGACATCCAGGCTGCGCTGATCCAGCGCTTCGATCACCATGCCGGCACGGCCGATTTCCTGCACCAGGCTCAAGATGCCGTTAATGGCTTCGCGCGTCACCTGGGTGCTGTTGCCGGCTTCATGGGAGGCTGCAACGGAGGCGGCGGCGGTCTTTGCGGCATCCGACTCCGCCTCGGCGGCGATCCCCTTGAGGTGGCCGATGGAGCGTGAAGTTTCTTCGGAAGCCTGCAACTGCTGGCTGGCCGCCTCGGCGGTGAGTAGGGCTACCGAGGAAACCCGCTCTGCCGCACCGGAGAGGCGCTCGGAGGTCGCAGCCACCAGCCCCAGGCTGGCGTTGAACTTGTCGAGCATGCTGTTGATGGCCAGGGCTAGTGCGCCCACTTCGTCGCCCGAAGTGACCGTCAGGCGGCGGCCGAGATCGGCGTTCTGCTCGATCTCGTGCATGGCGGCGCGCATGGCCGTCAAGGGTTTGATGACGATGCTGCGCAACAGGGCGATCACCAGGCCGATGCCCAGCAGCGAGAGCAGCAGATTCAAGCCGCCCACCAGCCACAGATTGTGCCGCGACTCGGCATCCAGTTCGGCCAGGGAATAGGTGATGCGCACAGCGCCCAACACCGTTTCGGCGGGCACCTGGTGGCAGGTCAGGCAGTTGGTGCCCAGGTGATTTTCCTTGGCCTTGAGTGGCGTCAGGAAGGTGATGAAGCGCCCCTTTTCATCCTCGCCGACTTCGACGATCTGCTCGCCCTGGATGGCGCGCTGGTCCAGATTGTCGCGCGGCGGCACCCGGCGCGCGGTAACGCTATCGAGCACCTTGGGAGCATGGAAGATGCCAATGTCGCGCACGCCGGGCAAGGCCAGATATTTGCTGCGCAGCCCCTCCTCCTGCGCCATGCTGCCGGTCAACATCAGGGTGTTGACGCCGTCGAAATAGGAAAGGGCCGCATCCCTGGCCTTGTCCTGGCCAATTTTTATCGCCCAGTCGCTCTCCTTGCTGCCGGTTAGCAAGGTGGAGGTAGCGAGCACGGAAATAAAGATCAGGACGATGGCGACGACGATCTTGGCCTGCACAGAGAGTGCGGTGGTGTTCATGAATGACGTCCTGGGTCTGGTTTCCCTGCTTATCGGCACTTTTTTCGGATACTTTAGCCACCGCGTTGGCGGGCCTGTTCACGCCAGCCGGGCAGACGCACTACACTGCGCATCTTCCCCCGTCCGCGCGCCCCATGGTTCCCCACCTCACCACCGCACTCACCGGCCCGCTGCTGGAACTGGAACGCCAGGTCACCGAGGCACAGGGCGATATCGAACACTGGCTGCGCCGGCAGTGGCTCACCCACCCGGCCCCCTTCTACAGCTCCGTGGATCTGCGCAATGCCGGTTTCAAACTGGCCCCCGTCGATACCAACCTGTTTCCTGGCGGCTTCAACAACCTGAACCCGGATTTTCTGCCACTGGCGGTGCAGGCCGCACAGGTGGCGGTGGAGAAGATGTGCGCCGATGCGCGCCGCTTCCTCATCATTCCCGAAAACCACACGCGCAACCTCTATTACCTGCAGAACGTCGCGTCTCTGGCCGATATCATCGGCAAGACCGGCCTATCGGTGCGCATCGGCAGCCTGATCCCGGATCTGACCGAACCCCTGGCGCTGGACCTGCCCGATGGTCGACGGCTCCTCCTGGAACCGGTGCGGCGCGAGGGCAACCGCCTGATGCTGGGCACCCAGCAAGCTTTCGACCCCTGCTCCATTCTGCTCAACAATGACCTGTCGGCCGGGGCGCCCGCAATCCTGCAAGGTCTGGACCCCACCCAGATCATGCTGCCGCCCCTGCATGCTGGCTGGGCGACGCGCAGCAAGGACAAGCACTTTTCCGCTTACGACGAAGTGGCGCGCGCCTTCGCCGGCCTCATCGGCATCGACCCATGGACGATCAATCCCTATCACGCCCTCTGCGACGAAGTGGATTTCCAGGCGCGACTGGGCGAAGAATGCCTGGCTGATCACGTCACCGCGATGCTGGCGAGGATACAGGTGAAATACGCCGAGTACGGCATAACGCGCGCCCCCTTCGTCATCGTCAAGGCCGATGCCGGCACCTACGGCATGGGCATCATGAGCGTGAAATCTCCAGACGACGTGCGTGACCTGAACCGACGCCAACGCAACAAGATGGCGGTGGTGAAGGAAGGTCTGTCGGTCACCCAGGTGCTGGTGCAAGAAGGCGTGCCGACTTACGAGAACCTCAACGAGGCCGTGGCCGAGCCCGTCGTCTACATGATCGACCACTTCGTCATCGGCGGCTTTTACCGCGTCCACACCAGCCGTGGCGACGACGAAAACCTCAACGCCCCGGGTATGCACTTCGTGCCCCTGGCCTTCGACGAGAGCGGCAGCTTCTGCGATTGCGGCGACCGCCCGGACTCCCCGGTCAACCGCTTTTACACCTATGGGGTACTGGCCCGCCTGGCGGCGTTAGCCGCAGCGATCGAGCTGGAAAAGACGGCACCGGAGTCGCCACATCCCGGCAAGGTGGAGGCCTCATGAAAATCCTGTTCATCGCCGATGCGCTCGAATCGTTCAAGACCTACAAGGACTCTACCTACGCCATGATGGTGGAGGCGGATCGCCGCGGTCACACACTCAACGCCATGCTGGCGGGCGATCTGGTGTGGAAGATGCAAAGGGTGGAGGGACGCACGAGCCGCATCCACCTTCGCGGCGGCGACCCTTGGTTCCTGCGTGGCGACACAAACTGGCACGACCTGGCCTCATTCGATGCGGTCATCATGCGCACCGACCCCCCCTTCGACCAGGCCTATCTCTATGCCACCTGGCTCCTGGAGATGGCCGAGCGCCTGGGCGCGCGGGTGTTCAACCGGCCCCGGGCGCTACGCGACTTCAACGAGAAACTGGCGATCGCACGCTTTCCCCAGTTCATCGCCCCCACGCTGGTGACCTGCCACGCCGATCTGATCCGGGCGTTCATGACCGAGCAAGGCGACATGATCGTGAAACCCCTGAACGCGATGGGGGGCGCCTCGGTGTTCCGTTTACGCCCAGAGGATGCCAACCTGGGCGCGATCCTGGAGAGCGTCACCCATTACGGCCGTGAAACCGTGATGGCGCAGCGCTATCTCCCCGAGATCAGGGAGGGTGACAAGCGCATCCTGCTGATCGCCGGGGAGGCCGTACCGTATTGTCTGGCACGGATACCGGCCGAGGGCGAGACCCGTGGCAACCTGGCTGCCGGCGGCACCGGCGTGGCGCGGCCCTTGTCGCCGCGCGACCGGGAAATTGCCAGCACCCTGGGTCCGGAACTGAAGGCCGCAGGCCTGCTGCTAGTCGGGCTGGACGTGATAGGCGATTGTCTCACCGAGGTAAACGTCACCAGCCCCACTTGTTTCCAGGAAATCACCCAGCAAACCGGCTTCGACGTAGCCGGGATGTTCATGGATGCGCTGGAGCGGGAGGTCGGCCGTGCGCCGTGAATCGGCCAGGATGCCGGAACGCCGGCTTACGGCGCGCAATGATGCGCCTAAGCCGACCTACGGTCTTTTCGCAGTGTTGCTGCTCCTGCTTCTGGCTGGCTGTGGCGAGCGCCTGCACAAACAGCAATCCTATGTATTCGGCACCCTGGTGGAAATCACCATCTACGGCGAGAGCGAGGACCGTGCGCGAGGGGCGACCGATCAGGTGCTGCGCGAATTCGACCGGATGCATCATGAGCTCCACGCCTGGGAGATGGGGCCGCTGAACAGCCTCAATGAGCGGATCGCAAAGGCCAGCCCGGATCACCCCGCCCACGCGACCCTAAGTCCGGAGCTGGCCGCCATGCTGCTCGACGCCAGCCGTTTGTCTCGGCGGGCCGAAGGTCTGTTCAATCCCGCAATCGGCAATCTGGTGCGACTTTGGGGCTTCCATTCCGATACTTTCGTGCCGCGCATGCCAAATCCGCAGGACATTCAGCACCAGGTGCTAGGGCACCCAAGCATGGAGGACCTGAAGATCGAAGGGCTCCAGGTGGAATGCGCCAATCCGGCAGTGCGCCTGGATTTGGGCGGCTATGCCAAGGGCTACGCGCTCGACGTGGCCGGAGCCATGTTGAAGCGCCTGGGCGTGAACAACGCCCTGATCAACATCGGCGGAAACATCCTGGCCCTGGGAAAGAAGGGAGGTTCGTCCTGGAGAGTGGGCATCCAGCATCCGCGCCACGCCGGCGCCCTGGCCACCCTGGAACTGCACGACGGGGAAGCCATAGGCACCTCCGGAGATTATCAGCGCTACTTCGAGCTGGACGGCAAGCGATACTGCCACCTGATCGACCCACGCACCGGCTGGCCGGCAAACCAGACCGAGGCGGTGACTATCCTCGCCCGCGGGCCGCGTGCCGGAACCTTGTCGGACGCGCCCAGCAAGCCCCTGTTCATCGCCGGCCCCGCCGGCTGGCGGCGCATGGCGGAAAAAATGGGCATACGTGACGCCCTGTTCATCGCCGCGGACGGCCGTGTCAGCGCCACCCACGCCATGGGTGACCGCCTTATCTGGGAGACGCCCGCACCCCCCGTAAGTCTGGTCGAGTAGGCTCACCCTTTCCACCTATAGTGGTCGGTATTCGAAGCAAAGAAGCCGGCATGTATTCCTGGAAAACGCACTTCGTCGTCCTGGCCGACTACCAACGCCAACGAAACCCTGTTCACCTGCCTGGACCGCCTTCGGGAAGAGGTCATTGCCAGCGACCAGGACCTGTTTTTCACGAGCATCCACCACACCCTCGACCACCTGCTCCTGGTCGGCCAGGTCTGGCATGCGCGCCTGTTGGGCTTGCACAGGGAAGCGAACTACCGGGTGATCCACCACGCAGATTTCCGCGAACTGAAACAAGCCTTGCGACGCGAAGCACGCCTGTTGCAAGGCTGGTTGGAAGCGGCACCGGATGCGCAATTTCAGACGAAGATCCATTACGTCGACGGCGGCGGCTTGCAGCGCGACGTATGGGTACGGGACGCGTTGACGCATCTGTTCACCCGGCAGGCCCACCACCGTGGTCAGGTTTCGGCGGTCATCACTCGCCTGGGCGGCCCGGCCGCGGAAATGGATTTCCTCCGTTACCGGCGCGAGATGGACAAGGTGTCAGGCAGGGCAGGAGGCCCGCCCCGTGCCGATTGATCCGGTCAAGGCCGATTGATCCGGTCAAGGCCGATGTCGCGGCGGGAGTGGCTATCGGCGGGGCAAGGCTGCGTCCAACAAGGGGCCGAGCAGCGATTCCAGTCGGCCCGCATGGACCTGGCCGGCAATGCGCTCGCGTATTCGACCGTCGCGGTCGATCACAAATGACAAAGGCATCCTGTTTACCCCGCCGAAGGCCTGTACTATTGACGGAGTGGCCAACGGAGCCGGGAAGCGGTATCCCTGGGCGCGCATGAAGTTGTCCACCTCGCTCTGGGATTTATCCAGACTGTAGGCGACAATCTCCAACCCGCGCGCATGGTTGGCTTGGTAGTACGCCTGCATGGCCGGCATTTCGTGACGACAGTAAGGGCACCAGGTGGCCCAGAAGTTCACCAGCACCACCTGGCCACGCAGGTCGGAAAGCATTTTTCCAGACTGGATCGGGACTGCCGGTGCCGGCTGGTTCTGTTGCGTCACCCAGGCCGGGGGGCGGAACCACAGGGTTGTAATCAACCCGAACAGTATCCATGTCCCAGGACTGGGTTGCAGTTTTTTGAGGAAGTCTCTTGTCATCATCATCCAATTCCGATCGTCCCAAGATCACGCTCAAACGGCCCGCCGAGGCTCCCGCTCCCGACGCGGAGGCATCCAGGTTCCGGCCCAGGCTGGGCGACCGTCGCGCCGGCCGGCCGCGTCCTGCGGAACCCGCTGCCAGTGTGCAGGATAAACCGCCTGTGAAACCGCGCAAGCCCAGACCGCAAGGTGCGCCCTCGCATACGGCGCGCCAGGAGCGTTCCGCGCCTGGCGAGCCGCGCTTGCCCCCTCCCCCCCTGGGAGAGGGAAGTCGTCCGATCTCGGCCGCTTCCCATGACCAAGTCTCGCGTCCTCACCCCCGGCCTGCACGCCATCGCTTTTTCGTCTCCTGCCCGCGCGGCATGGAAGAGGCGCTGGCGCGGGAACTGGCGGAAATCGGCGCCGGAGACCAGATGCCCGCCCATGGCGGGGTCACCTTCCTGGGCGACATGGTGCTGGCCTGGAAGGTGAACCTCTGGAGTCGTTTGGGGATACGTGTGCTCTGGCAGGTAATCGAGGGCCGTTACCGCACCGAGGACGACCTCTTCGAAGCCGCGATGGGCGTGGACTGGCCCAGCTTGTTCGAGGTCTCGCGTAGCATCGCCGTGACCACAGTGGGCAAATCCAGTCCGTTGAAGAGCCTCAACTTCGTTACCCTGCGCATCAAGGATGCAGTTTGCGACCGCTTCCGCGCCGTCTGCGGCGAACGCCCCAGCGTGGACACCCACGAACCGCAAGTGCACCTCACCCTGTTCCTGGCCGAAGAGCGCTTCACCCTCTACCTGGACCTCTCCGGCACCCCGCTCAACCGCCGTGGCTACCGCGTCGAGGCCGCCGCAGCCCCCCTCAACGAAAACCTCGCGGCCGGCCTCCTGAAACTGGCTGGCTGGACCCCGAATATCCCGCTCTATGACCCGATGATGGGGGGCGGCACCA
>CAISDD010000063.1 GCA_903883985.1 uncultured Pseudomonadota bacterium
ACAGAATGCGCATGAAATGTCCTTGATTGAGTAATGTCGCGTAACTTGCCTTCATTAAGCTGCCGGCGCAGGCCCTCATCCCCGGCCCTTCCCCCGGAGGGGGAAGGGGGTGGAACCCTCTTCGGGAGAGGGCAGGGTGAGTGGCCCGGTGGCAAACCAAATCTGTTTCGCAGATGTGTAGGGTGGGCAAACGCTTTTTTGTTTGCCCACCACTTTCACCGTTGCGGGTAGGGTGGGCAAACGATAAGGCCGTTTGCCCACCCTACCCGGGTCTCCCAGCAATTCCGCTGGGGGTCTGAACGGTTACACTTAGGGTTGCCGTGCCTTATTGAGAAGCGGATGGGGTGCGTTCTGGGCATGGATCAGCACTCGTGGCAAATGGTGGCAGTTGGGTGTGATGCGATCGGCGCTAGAGGAGGCATTCCAGCACCCGCCTGGCGGCGTGTTCCGCACCGGCAGCCGAAGCGCAGCGCATGGGCTGCGCGGCCCAAAGTGCAGCCAGGCGTGCGGCTATGGTCGGCTCGAACAAGGCGGCTTCATCGATGCCCTGTGACGGTGTGTGCGCCATCAGCCACAGGGTCAGAATAGGCGACTCCGGCCAGTCCGGGCGGTCGAGGTAGAGCACCGGGATGCCGGCTGCGGCGGCTTCCACGAAACTGCCGTAGCCGACCTTGGTCACCAGCGCATCACAGGAGGCGAGCAGATCGAGGAAAACCAGGCCGGTGTCCGAAAATGGCACGAGGTCGGGGCGGCTAGTGCGCAAATCGCCTGGGGTCGAATGATCCGCCAGCGGCCGGCTCCCGAGCCAGCAGTCGGGTACCAGCCAGCGCACGCGCGGTAAGGCGGGCAAGCTTGCCCGGTAAGCGATGCCACCGAAGCCGATCAGGAGCAGTCTCTCTTCGGGTGCCATGCCGAGCCGGGCACGCAATGCCGCGCCGCAGTCGACGCCGCGAGCGGCGATCGGTGGTACGGCCTCGGCATTTTCCAGCCAGGCCATGGACATGGCCGGCGTTACGCGCAGGAAGGCGCGCGCCGAACGGTAGGCTGCCGCCATTTCCTCCAGCACCCGCGCCATGCCAGGTTGCTCCGCCAGGTAGGCGTGGGCGATGTCCACCCAGTTCAGCGAACACAGGCCGAAGCCGGGAATGCCGGCATGGGCGGCGGCGGCCAGGGGCAAGCAGGCGACATCGGACAGGACGGCGTCGCACCCTTGGTCGCGCAGCCACTCGGCCTCGCGCGCCACCCGCGCTGGCCAATCGTGATGAAACTCGAGGTAGGCCTCACGGCTTGCAGCCACATCCACACGCAGCGCATCGTGCATGACCAGGCCGACATCGGCCGGATCGCAGCGGTGCTGGAAAGGAGCATGGATGCGCTCCGTCAGTCGTTCGCTCACCACGCCGCTCCAGACCAGAAACTCGATGTCAGGATGCGCAGCAAGCAGCGCATCGAGCACCGGAGCCGTTTGCGCCAGGTGGCCTAGGCCGTGGTGGCTGATGGCAACCAGCAGGCGCATTACCGGGACGGTCTCAGATGCAGCCATTCCTTGAGCAGAGGTACGGAAACCGGACGCTTGCGGCTCAGGGAAAAGGTGTCGAGCGCATCCATGGTGTCGAGTAGATGCGGAAGGTCACGGCGGGAATGGGTGAGCAGATACCGCGCCACTTCATCTGGCAGACGCATGCCGCGCCCCTCGGCACGAACCGAAAGGGCCGCCAGCTTGTCCGAATCCGTAAGTGGCTGCAGACGGAACACCAGGCCTTGCGCCAACCGCGTGGCCAGATCGGGGCGCAATGCCAGTTGCGCGGGTGGCAAGGTGGCGCAGATGAGCAGCAGGCCGCCCAGTTCACGCGCCGCGTTGGTCAGGTTGAACAGGCGAACTGCGTCATCCGCAGCGAGTTCCTCGACATCATCCACCGCCAGTGCAGGCACGGGCGGCTCCGGCAGGTTTCCGGCGGCATGAAGCGCGGCGCCCACGGTCCTGGTCCAGGCTCGCGCCAGATGGCTCTTGCCCACGCCTGACTCGCCCCAGAGGTAGAGCAGCGGCTCACGCTCGCCAGGAAGGTGAGCGCGCACGGCCGCCAGTACCTCCGCATTGGGGCCGGGCAGGTAGTTATCGTAATCGGGGGGGGAGTCGGGACGTATGTCCAGGATCAGTTGCCGCATGGGGCCATTTTAACGTGAACAGATCACCGTGCCGTTCACGTTAAAATCGCGGCTCCTGGCTGATCCTTGATTCCTGAGTTTACCGCTCGTATACCCCCGTGAGGCCCCATGAACATTGAGGTTTGTGCCTTCGATCACGCTTACCCTTTGGGCGAACCCGCTCGCTACGCACCCGATTGCACGCCTGGCTGCGTTGCTTCTCCTTGCAGGGAGCGACCATGCGCGCGCAGTTGCAAATGAGCGCGTACCCGCAAGGAGTAGGCCGGTTTCGTACGCGCAGAAGCGCTACGACTCCGCTTGCCAGACAACTCGCCAGACGCACACTCGGGCGTGTTCAACTGAGGATTCAAGGATGATCCGGAGATCGCCATGATCCGATCGTTGATCTTGTTGTTCGCCTGCGGCATGGCTCAGGCGGGGGAGTTGTATCGTTGGGTGGACGAGCGTGGCGCGGTCTCCTATTCTGACTTGCAGCCTCAGGTCAGCGCGAAAAAGGTGCAGAAGATCAAGGGCAAGGCTAACGTGGTAGAGGTGGACAAGGAGTCCTATGACCTCAAGCAGGCGAAAAGGCAGAGTCCGGTGATTTTGTATGCCACAGCCTGCGGTCCGGTCTGCGACCAGGCCACGGATTTCCTGAAGCAGCGTGGGGTGCCCTACAGTGCAAAGGACCCTTCAAAGGCGCCCGAGATTGCGGTCGAACTGAAGAAGTTGAGCGGCGGCCTCGAAGTGCCGGTCATTCGTGTCGGCGCCAGTACGTTCAAGGGCTTCGAGGCCGCCGCCTGGAGCCGCATGCTGGATACAGCGAACTATCCCAAGGCGGCCCCGTAGAGCGCCAGACTTGAGAAGTCGAACCTTATAAAGGGGTTGTGCAAGATGCGCGGATTGATGGGCTGGCAGGGCAAGGCGCCCGAGGGGGTGTTCGAAGCGATGTGGCGGGGCGCAGGGCAGCCGCAGCCGGCGGGCATGGAACGGCAATCGGCCGCCACTACGACGCTGGCGGTCTGGGGCGGCAGCCTTCACCAGGAAGCGGGTTTGTCCTGTGCCATCGCCGGGCGTCCCTATTTCGACGACTCCGAGCTAGAGGCACTACCCGCGGCTGTGGCTCTGGGCCGTCTCTGGCAACGGCACAAAGAGGCCGCTCCCGCGCATATCCATGGGAGTTTTTCCCTGGCGGTGATTGACCAGGACTGCGTCTTTATGGCACTGGATCGCATCGGCGACTATGCACTGGCCTTCAGCGCCCGGCCCGACGGCTGCCTATTCGCCAGCCGCACCGACTTGTTGGCGGCGCATCCGGCGCTGGGGCGCAGCCTGGATCCGCAGGGCCTGTTCAACTATTTGTATTTTCATGTTGTGCCTGCACCTGGCAGCGTCTATCGCGGAGTGGAGAAGCTGTTGCCGGGGCAGTGGGTGAAGTGCGAGCGTGGCAGTGGACGAATCACACGTGGCTTCTACTGGGCGCTGAAATACCGGGATCAGCCGCGCGACGATTTCGAGGCGCAGAAGGCTCGCTTTCTCGAATTGATCCGCGTGGGAGTGAAACGAGCCAAAGGCCGGGATGAGGTGGCCACCTTCCTCTCCGGCGGAACCGACAGTTCCACGGTGTCGGGCATGCTCAAACAGATTGCTGGCCAGGCGCGCACCTATTCCATCGGCTTCCCGGCGGAAGGCTTCGACGAGATGGACTATGCCCGCACGGCCGGCCGGCATTTCGGCCTGGACATGCACGAGTACTACCTGCAGCCCGCCGACATCATGGAAGCGATCCCTATCATCGCCGCACACTACGACGAGCCCTTCGCCAACGACTCCGCCGTCCCCTCCTATTTCTGCGCAAAAAAAGCGGCGGCGGATGGACACAAGATCATGCTGGCGGGTGACGGCGGCGACGAATTCTTCGGCGGAAATGCGCGCTATGCCAAGCAGAAAGTGTTTGAGGCCTACCAGCAACTGCCACAGTTTCTGCGCGCAGGCCTGATCGAGCCTCTGGCGAGGCTTCCCTTCATCGGCGCCCTGGGGCCTGGCGCCAAGCTGCAAAGCTATCTGCGACAGGCCAATATGCCGCTGCCGGAACGGATGGAGTCCTACAACTTCATCTACCGGCAGCCGATGGCCGAGATGTTCGCGGCGGACTTCCTGGACGGGGTGGACGAGCATCAGCCGCACGCCTGGCTGAAAGAGGTCTACGACCGCGCAGACTCGAAATCCTATATCAACCGCATGCTGCATCTGGACATCAAGTTCACCTTGGCCGACAACGATTTACGCAAGGTAGGCATCATGGCCGAGGCAGCCGGAGTCGAGGTGCGCTATCCGCTGATGGACGATGCGATCATCGATTTTTCCGGCGAAATTCCACCTGACTGGAAAGTGAGG
>CAISDD010000064.1 GCA_903883985.1 uncultured Pseudomonadota bacterium
CATCAACACGAGCACCGGTACGATCAACGCGCTGACCAATACGGGATCAATCGGTGCCTCCCAGGGTCACGCCATCGGAAATACCGGATTCATCGGTGCAATCACCAACAGCGGCACCATCGGGCAGGTTGGTCAACTGCTTTCTGTCAATGGCATCTACAACAATGGCACGATTGACGGCGGGGGGCCCGTCACGATCCAGAACACGGGCACGATTACAGGGTCAAACGCCGGCATCCTGAACGATGCCGCCGGGATAATCACGAACTCCTGGGGTGGCGATGCCATTCAAAATAATCAACCAGGGACAATCGGTGGTGCTGGTGCGACCTATGGCATTTACAACGCAGGGACTATTTCGGCGTCATTTGGCATCGCGATCAATAACACGAGAAATCTCACCGGCAGCAGCGCGAGTATTTATAACGCCGCTGGTGGCCTCATTTCCACAGATGGCAACTTCGGCACGACGATCAGCAATAGCTGGGCGCTGGGAGGGTCGGGCAGCCAGTATGGCATTTACAACCTCGGC
The DNA here is from genome assembly GCA_903883985.1 of uncultured Pseudomonadota bacterium. GTDB lineage: Bacteria > Pseudomonadota > Gammaproteobacteria > Burkholderiales > Thiobacillaceae > PFJX01. Next base: position 533 of record CAISDD010000064.1, read on the forward strand.
ACGATTTCCAGTACAGCCGGGACGTCGTTAACCATTTACAACACCGGCATCATCCAGGGCTCGGTGGATGGCATCTATAACGGCGTCGGCGGCGCCATTACTGTGGCCCACGGTGCGACGATCAGAAACGAAGGATTTATTTCCTCGATCACGAACGCAGGTTCGATCACCGGGGATACGCAGGGCATCAACAACCTTGGCACGATCACGACACTGACCAATACGGGATCGATCACGGCCCCCCAGGGCAATGGCATCCAGAACACCCGCAACATCATCACGCTCAACAACGCGCAAGGCGGCGGGACGCCCCTGACCTACACCGGTGCACTTCCGACCAATTACAACGTGATCGTCAACAGCGCCAGCGCCTATGGCAAATTGTCGGGTTCTTCCCTGACAGGCACGACCACTTTCGGCGTCGCACCCACCTCAACGCTCGTGGTCAACACCTACGTGGCTGTTCTGTCGGGGTTTGCGTCGGCGAATTTCACGAACCAGGTCGGCGGCACGGTCAGCGGGCTGAACTGGACGTTGTCCCCGGAAGGCGGCTCACCCACGATCTGGGACCTTGTCGTGACAGCGCCAAGTAGTGGTGGCGGCGGCTCTTCGCCCGCCCCCAACCCCACGCCGACGCCGACGCCCACTCCGACCCCCGCTCCGCAACCGACCAACATGACGCAGGGCGACACGTCCAGCCTTGCCAGCATCGGCGTGACCACCAATCCGGTGTTCGCCGGCGGCACCCTCGCGTTGACCTCGGGCGCCAATACTGCGCAGCCTTTCACGGTCACCTCGGCGGGCGGCACGATCACGACGCCCTCGGGCAGCTCGGCCACGATGACGGGCGGCCTTTCGGGCACGGGGCCGATGACATTCAATGGCGGTGGCACGCTGGTGTTCGGCGGCGCCAGCACCTACTCAGGCGGCACCACCGTCAGCGACAACACCACGGTGTCGATTGAAGGGTCCTCGCCACTTGGCACCGGCGCGATCTTTATCGCGTCTGGTAGTTCTTTGTCCGGTACCGGCACGATCGGCGCGCCCGTCACCGTGGCGGGCAATCTGCACCCCGGCAACTCGCCGGGCTACCTCGCACTGACGCAGCCGATCACCTTCAACGCAGGCGCAACTTACCAGCAGGACATCGCGGGTCGTGCGCAAGCGAGCGCAACGTCCCCGGTGGGTGCCACCGGCTACTACTCGTTCCTGCAGGTCGCGGGCGCCAGCGTCACGATCAACCCTGGCGCAACGCTGACGCCTAGGCTCCAGAACCTGTTCAGCCCGTCCGAATCCGGCTGCGGCAGCGCGCCTTACGTGCCAGTCGTGGGCGACAAGTTCCGCATCCTCACAGCCGATGGCGGCATCACCGGCAAGTTCACCACGCTTACGCAACCGACGGGCCTCGATCCCGCCACGCAGTTCATCTCGTTCTACAACTACAACAGCAGCAACAGCCTGGATCTCGCAGTAATCCCCGCCTCGTTCAACACAGCGGTGGCGTCAGCGTCTGGCAACAAGAACGCGCAGTCCGTGGCCAGCGCCCTGGACAAGATGGTGGTGGCCAACCAGGCGAGCACCTCGACTTCGGCCCAGGACGCATTGCTGTACACCGCCTCGGGCCATTCGCTGGCAAGCCTGCCGTCCTTCACGCAGGGGATGGCCGGTGAGATCTATGGCGCGACGCTTGCCGTGGTGCCCCAGACCTCCCAGCGCATCCAGCAGGCAGTGATCTCGCGCCTGGGCGACACCATGACCACCCCCGTCATGGCAGGTGCCATGGCCGCCATTAATAACACCGCGATCAGCGCCAGCAACCCCGGTGGCCAGCCCACCGCGGGCATGAGTTCCAACCCCAACGTCAATCCCTACGCCTCGGGATCCGGCGGCATGTCGATGTCCAACGGGGCTGCGTGGGGTGAGATCGCCTACCAGTACGGCAACCGCTCAAGCGACAACAACTCCGGTGGCTGGACGAGCAATCTCGTTCAGGCGGTGGTGGGCGTGGATATGTACTCGGATGGCGGCACCAAGGCCGGTGGGGGCGTGGCATTATCAAACACCAACGTCTCGGCATCCCAAGGTAGCGGCACGGTTCAGCAAGGCAGCCTCTTCCTGTATGGCAAGTTGCCGGTTCAGCAGTTTGTGGTGGATGCGATGGCAAGCTACGGGTTCAACTCGACGGA
>CAISDD010000065.1 GCA_903883985.1 uncultured Pseudomonadota bacterium
CGATTTTGGTTTTGAAGACTACGGGGCGCTGGAGCGCCATGGGATGCGTTCCCACGCTGGAGCGTGGGAACGATAAAATTTTTCTGTTAAACCCCGGTTAAGTTGAGAGGATTGCGTGCCGTAGGAGCGGGCTTGCCCGCGAATGCCATCCTCGTATTGCGGGCTGAATGGCGGAACCGCTTCGTGTTCCGCCCTACGTCCTGCCTGGGATTCTGGTCATGGCTACAACGAGCGCATCGAAGTCGCCGCGCAGCAGCGCGGTCAGTGGGGCGACACTGGCAGTCGTCGCCCCATCGCGCAGGGCGGCTTCGATCTGTGTGGCCGAGTCGCGCAGGCGCGTCAAGCCGAGGGTGCTGCATGCACCCTTGAGCCTATGGGCAAGCCGGCGCAAGGCAGCGGGGTCGCTCTCGTTCGCCTGGGCTTCCATCTTGGCGATATCGGCCTGATTACTTTCGATGAATTGCTCCAGTAAGCGCACGTAGAGTGGCAGCTTGCCCCGCGTCGCCCTCAGTCCAGCCTCGAGGTCGAGGCCTTCGATGGCGGCCAGGTGAGCCAGCAGAGCGTCGCCCCGGGCTACGGGCATGACCACGGGATGCTCTATTTTTTCTGCGGATAGCCCAGGAGCGGGGCAAGGCAACCACTTGAGCAGACACTCGAACAGTACATCGGGTTCAACCGGCTTGGTGATGAAGTCATTCATCCCATGTGCCATGCATTTCTCGCGGTCTTCCACGAAGGCATTGGCCGTCATGGCCAGAATCGGCACCGCTTCGTACCCGGCCAGTTTGCGGATTGCCGACGTGGCCTCCAAGCCATCTAGGCGCGGCATCTGCATATCCATCAGGATCAGCGCGTAGTCGTGCGCCGCCGCCATACGCAGCGCCTCGACGCCGTCCACCGCCAGGTCGGCGACGAGGCCGACATCCTGCAACAGGGACAAGGCGACTTCCTGGTTGATAGGGTCGTCCTCGGCCAGCAAGACGCGCTGGCCGCGATGTTCGCGGCGCAGGATTGCTTCCGCCATTTGCCCTGACTGCGCTCCTGGGTCGGCGACGATGGCTTGCCCCTTGCCGAATCGAGCCGTCAGCCAGAAGGTACTGCCCCGGCCGGGTATGCTGTTGACGCCGACTTCGCCGCCCATCGCCTCGACGATGTGTCGAGTGATGGCGAGGCCCAGCCCGGTGCCGCCGTACTCGCGCGTGGTCGAGTTGTCGGCTTGCTCGAAGGTCTTGAACAAACGCGCCTGCTGATCCGCCGTCATGCCGATGCCGGTGTCGGTCACCTCGAAGCGTAGCAGATAGCCCGCCGTAGTTTCCTCCAGGAGGCGGCAGCATAGGGCGACGCTGCCTTGTGCGGTGAACTTGAGTGCGTTGCCGAGGTAGTTGACCAGCGTCTGGGATAGCCGAGTGGCATCGCCACGCAGGGATAGCGGAACGCCAGCGACGTCGATGGAGAGGTTCAGACCCTTTGCCGTCGCCGCGTCAAAGATCACGGCAACCGCCGCGTTCATCACATCGGTCAAGACGAAGTCCCTCTGCTCCAGGATGAGCTTGCCGGCTTCGATCTTGGACAAATCTAGAATGTCATTGATGATCTGCAGCAGGTGTTGGCCGGAGGCCTCAATCTTGTCGAGCCGCTGCGCCTGCAAGGGGGTTACCCCATCTCGGCGCAGCAGGTGTGCCATGCCGAGTACACCGTTCATCGGGGTGCGAATCTCGTGACTCATGTTCGCCAGGAAGGCAGTCTTGGCGCGGGTGGCTGTCTCGGCGGCATTCCTGGCAACGGTCAGCTCGACGGTGCGTGCTTCCACCAGGTTCTCCAGACGGTGGCGGTGGAGATCGAGTTCCTCGCTCATACGCGTGCGTTCGGTGATGTCCTCCTTGACGGCCAGGTAGTGAGTAATGCGTCCGTCCGGCTGATGGATGGGCGTAATGTGGGCGAACTCGATATAGTTGCTGCCGTCGCGGCGGCGGTTAGTGAATTCACCATTCCATGATTGGCCCTGGATCAGTGCGCCCCACATGGCGGCATAGGTCTCGGGAGGCGTCAGTCCTGATTGCACAACACGCGGGTTGCGGCCCAACAAATCATCGCGGTCGTAGCCGGAGTTGTTCAGGAAAGCCTGGTTGACATACTCGATCTCGCCATTCAAGTTGGTGATGACGATACTTTCCGGACTTTGCTCCAGCGCCTGGGCGAGTTTGTGCAACTCGAACTCAGTTTGTTTGCGCGCGGTGATGTCGCGCGATATCCCGTAAATACCGATGACCCTGTCTTCGCCGTCGCGCATCGGTCCCTTGGTCGCCAGGAATACCCGTTCCCCGTCCGCGGTGCTGAGCGCTTCTTCCTGTGTGATGGCACGGTCTTCGGCGATGACGCGATGGGCCACGGCGATGAGCATCTCGGCCTGTTCGGCCGGAAAGAGGCTGAAGTCGCTCTGGCCCAGCACCGCCTCAGACGACTTGCCGGTGATCAAGCCAGCGGCCCGATTGAACAGGATGTAGCGGCCTTCCATATCCTTGGCGAAGATGGCGTCGTCCGAGCTGTCGGCGATGGCGGACAGCAACTGAAGAGCTCGCAGCCTGGCATCCTGGGACTGTTGCACATTGGCTGCCAACGTCAGCAGGTGGCGCTGGCGCAGGAAGGAAAAACCGGTGAGGGCCACCAACAACGCAAGCAGGCCGGTGAGAACGATCCAGAACGACTCGCGGGTGGCCTGTTCATAGATCTCCGTCTTGTCTACCTTGGCGATCAGCAGCCAGTCGCTGTCGGGAATGGCGTGAACCACGGCGAGCGAGGACACCTCACGATAATCCAGCCCCTCCAGGCTATCGTCGGAGTGGTACTTGCCGCTCAGCGCCTGGGTGGTGAGCAGTTCCTTGCGGGATAGCGGTGCACGCAACCGCATCGCCGTGTTCTTGTAGTGGCTCAATTCATTCAGGAAGAGAACCTGATTGCCTTCGCGCCGGATTAGCTGGGTTTCGCCACTGGCGCTGGGCACTGGCCAGCTCTGCAGGGTGTGGAACAGCCAACCGCCCGGATCGTTGTGCAGCACGATCAGCGGCGGGTGCGGCCCCGCGCCCGCTAGTGGAATGACGTAATCCAGGCGAGGCGACCCCCTCATTCCCAGGTAGGGCCCTACCCGGTGTACCTGGTGATCGACGATGGCCTGGCTTACGGCTTCGCGCAAGGGTGGGGCGATGGCGCTGGGGGCGTGCTCGCTGGCCCAAAGGCGCTCCCCTTGCGGGCTTAGCAGCATCACGGCGGAGAAATCCTGGCTTAGGCGCAACTGTTCCAGCCGGGTTTGCAGCAGATCGAGATTGGCGGGGTCCCCGCTCGAGCGCCAGTGGAGATATTCGCCGGCGAAACTCGGATTGAAGCGAACGAACTCGGCGTCGCGGCGTCTCTCCTTCAGCCAGTCTGCAATCTGCCGTGCCTTGAGATCGGTTATGGTCTGTAACCGCGCCACTTCCTTGTCGCGCAGTTGGGAGAAAGTCCGGACGATGCCCGACGCGGTAAGGGTAAGGATGGCTATGGCCAGGATCACGAACGGCAGCCTGGAACGCAATGCTCCTGGCACAGCCACGGTTGCGGGTTGGTCGTGGGAGGACGTGCGGCGCAATAAGCCATACAGCAGCAGCGAGGTCAGCAGCACGAAAAGCCAGCCCTTCGCAACGCTGGCCAGTGCGACGATCCCGGGGTACTCCGACAGCCAGGTCACCGATTGGTTCGATACCAGTATCAACAAGCTGGCGAACGCGGCATAACCCAGGACGACCGTCAGTATCCGTCCCTGGCAGGTCTGGACCGGCTGAGGCTGGGGTGCGATGGGTTCAAACGGCATGGATGTCTGGGCTCGTGCGCGGGGAAGGTGAGGCGCGGCAGGTATACCCGCACCCCATGGGGATACAATCTATAAGAAAATCATTATGTACTTAAGCGCAAAGCCGATAGGGTGTCCGAGACGCCTTTGGGCAGAAATAGCAGTCAGGGTGGCCGAAATGCACAAGTCCAGCCTATCCATGGCTGCCGCTGTAGAGGTACCTCCGGCTTGGGAAATGCGTCCGAGCCGCCCCCCCCCCAAGCCCCCGGATGTAGCCGTGCCCGTCGCCGCCGAATCGGCTACGCTCGGGGCCTGGTCGTTCTTGGGGCTGCCCGGCGAATGACTCGATAGGCGCCGGTGGAAGGGCCGACCGGCGGTCAGGCCCGCCGCATCGCCACGTGGGTGTCTATCATGTCCCTGGCCTGCGGTCGCACCGTTGTACCGCCGACATCCATCAGCCACAGGCGCACCAGGCCGAAGATGAAAGACCGACTCTCCACGGCCAACAGTCGCGGGTCCAGGCCGGTGCGCAGCAGCCCGAGCCGCTGGGCGTGGATGTAGGACAGGGTCAGCTTGTCGGTCCATGCATCCGCGCTTTGAAGGATGCGCCCCAGAACCTCGGCGAATTCGCCGACGTATTCGCACTTCAGGCTGAGGATGCCGAAGGCCTCACGGACCCGTTCGTCGGCTTCCAGTCCGTGCAGGATTTCCAGGATGCTGTCCCTTACCGCGCCCAGGGGGTCTTCCACGTCTTTTCCCAATTGCGCCGCACCCATGCGCTCGAACATGTCCATGGAGACTTGTTCACGCATGGCGGAAAAGAGCTCGATCTTGTTGGCGAAATGCCAGTAGATGGCGCCGCGACTCATACACGCCGCCGCAGCCACCTGTTCCAGCGAGGAACGACTGACGCCGCGCTCGGCAAAGACCCTGCGGGCGGCATCGAGTATCTGTTGCCGGGTCTTTTCGGTGTCGGCTTTGGTTCTGCGCATGGCGGATAGTAAGAGATACATACAGTCGTGGCTGTATATAATGCCCGAAAATTCCAAGCTTTGGAGCTTCACATGGTCCACCCGTCGTTCTCCCTTTCCCGGCAGTGCCCGCCCCTGTCCACACAGTGTTCCCGGCTGGTCGTGCCAGCCGGCGTGCTGCTCCTGGCCCTGCTTGCTGGCTGCGGCAAGGGCGACGCACAGCCAGGGGCCGCCGCGCCGCCCCCGTTGCCGGTGACCCTGCTGGAAGCGCGGCCGACGCGTGTGCCCAGCAGCGTCGAGGTGACCGCCCAGACCGAAGGTTCGCGTGAAGTGGAAGTTCGCGCGCGGGTCGGCGGCATCCTGGAGAAGCGCCTGTACGAGGAAGGAGGTGCGGTCAAGGCGGGGCAAGCCTTGTTTCGGATCGACCGTGCGCCCCTCGAAATCGCCCTGGCCCAGGCGAGGGCCAGCCTGGCGGATGCCCAGGCCCGGGCCGAGCAAGCCACTCGGGAAAGGGATCGCCTCCAGGGCCTGGTGGCCCAGCAGGCCATCAGCCGCAAGGAATTCGACGACGCCAGCGCTAACGCGGCGATCGGCCAGGCCGCCTTGCAGTCGGCCCAAGCGAGGGTGCGCGAGGCGGAGCTGAATCTCTCCTATACGGTGGTTACCGCGCCGGTTTCAGGTATTTCCGGGCGCGCCATGCGTTCCGAAGGCTCTCTGGTGAGCGCTGGCAGCGACAGCCTGCTCACCAGCATCGTGCAACTCAATCCCCTATGGGTGCGTTTCAGCTTGTCAGAGAGCGAAATCGCCCGCCTGCCCGGTGGCCGTTTGGGACCGGGTACGGTGAAGTCGGTGGAACTGGTGTTGCCGGACGGCGCCACCTATGGCGGCAAGGGACGCCTGAACTTTGCCGCCAGCGCGGTGGACCCCAAGCTGGGTACGGTGGCCTTGCGCGCCGAGTTCGACAATCCCGATGGCCAGTTGTTGCCAGGCCAGTTCGCGCGAGTCCGGGTCATCGCCGGCAACCGCGACGGCGTGTTCCTGGTGCCGCAGACGGCGGTGATGCAGTCGGATGCCGGCCGCTTCGTGTTCGTCATGAGTGCCGCCGGCCGCGCCGAGCCTCGGCCGGTGGTCGTGGGCGAGTGGCAAGGCCGGAACTGGGTGGTTCTCCAGGGCTTGACCACGGGTGACCGGATCATCGTCGACAATCTGATCAAGGTTCGTCCTGGGGCCGCGGTGAAGGTTAAGCCGGCAGGCAGCACCGCCGCCAAATCCTGAGGGCGCACGCAATGAACTCACGATTTTTCATCGACCGGCCGATCTTCTCCTCGGTCATCTCCATCGTCATCGTCATCGCCGGCCTCCTGGCCTCCCGCATCCTGCCGGTGGCCCAGTACCCGGAGATTTCGCCGCCCACGGTCATCATCTCCGCCAACTATCCGGGTGCGAGCGCCGAGACTCTGGCCAAGACCGTGGCAGCCCCCATCGAGGAGCAGTTGAACGGGGTGGAGGGCATGGCGTTCTTCAACTCCTCGGCCGCGGCCGACGGCTCTTTGACCATCACCGTCACCTTCGAAGTGGGCACCAACGCGGACATGGCCACGGTGAACGTCAGCAACCGGGTGAAGGCCGCGGAACCGCGCCTGCCCGACGACGTCAGGCGCAACGGGGTGGTGGTGCAGAAACGCTCGGTGGATATTCTCCTGGCCGTGGGCCTGATGTCACCGGATGGCTCGGTGGACAGGCTGTTTTTGTCCAACTACGCCACCATCAATCTCGTCGACGAATTGAAGCGCCTGCCCGGCGTGGGCGACGCCGGCATCTTCGCGGCTCAGGACTATTCCATGCGTATCTGGCTGAAGCCGGAACGCATGGCACAACTGGGGATCACCACCAGCGACGTGGCCAACGCCATCCGCGCCCAGAATGCCCAGTTCGCGGCGGGCAAGATCGGCCAGGAACCCACCGCCGTCGACCAACAGCTCGTATATACCGTGGTCGCCCGTGGCCGCCTGGTGCAGTCCGAGGAATTCGGCAACATCGTGCTGCGCTCGGACGGTCCGGGCGGCGTCTTGCGCCTTAAGGATGTGGCGCGGATCGAGTTGGGCGCCCAGGCTTACGACGCCTTCGTCAACCTGGACGGGCGTCCCGCCGTCGGCATCCGGGTAATGTTGCAGACCGGCGCCAACGCATTGGAGACCGCCGACCGGGTGCGCGCCAAGATGGACGAGCTGAAGAAGAAGTTTCCCAAGGGGGTGCAGTATCTGATTCCCTTCGACACCACCCGCTTCGTCAAGGCCTCTATCCATGAAGTGATGCACACCCTGGGCGAGGCGGCTTTGCTGGTGGTGCTGGTGGTGTTCGTGTTTCTGCAAAGCTGGCGCGCCACCCTGATCCCCATGGTGGCGGTGCCAGTGTCGCTGATCGGCACCTTCGCTGGCTTGTGGTTGTTCGGGTTCTCCATCAACACCCTGACCCAGTTCGCCATGGTGTTATCCATCGGCATCGTGGTGGACGACGCCATCGTCGTGCTGGAAAACGTGGAGCGCCTGATGGCGGAGCAGCGGCTTTCCCCGCACGAGGCGGCCATCGAAGCCATGCGCGAGGTGTCTTCCGCAGTGGTGGCCATCGTCCTGGTACTTTGCGCCGTGTTCATTCCCGTGGCCTTTCTGGGCGGCATCGCAGGCCAGCTCTACAAGCAGTTCGCCGTTACCGTGGCGGTGTCGGTGGTGATCTCCGGCGTGGTGGCGCTGACGCTCACCCCGGCGCTGTGCTCCTTGTTGCTCAAGCCCAGCCACCAGGAACACCGATTTTTTCGCCCCTTCAACCGCGCCTTCGCCGGTCTGACCCGCTTCTACATTCGTAGCGTCACCCGCATCCTGCACCACAAGCTCATCGGTACCGTGGTGTTCGGACTGGTGATCGTGGCCAGCGGGCTGCTGTTGCGCGCGGTGCCGGGCAGCTTCGTGCCGGCGGAAGACCAGGGCTATCTGATCGGCAGCATCCAGTTGCCGGACAACGCCACCTTGGCCCGCACCGCCAAGTCCGGCGGGGAGTTCCGCGACGCCATCCTGAAACATCCCGCCGTGGAGCATGCCTTTCTCATCGGCGGCTTCGACTTCATCGGCGGCAGCAACAAGACCAACGCCGGCTCCATGTTCATCAACCTGAAACCCTGGGACGAGCGACACGAACAGGCGCCGGACTTGGCCAAGCTGTTCATGGGCCGTGGCATGGGTCTGGCAGACGGCATGGCGCTAGTGTTCAACCCGCCGCCAATTCGCGGCCTGGGTAGTGCTGGTGGTTTCGAGGTCTATGTGCAGAACCGCGCCGACGGCGAGACCCGGCGCCTGAACGAGGTGGTCAAGGCCTTCATCGAGGCGCTGAAAAAGCGCAAGGAGCTCACCGGCATCAACACCTTCTTCCGCCCGACAGTGCCGCAACTGTTCGTCGAGGTGGACGAGGCCAAGGTTCTGGCCATGGGTATTCCGTTGACGGACATCTATGATGCCTTGCAAGGCACCATGGGCAGCCTGTATGTGAACGATTTCAACAAGGCGGGTCGTACCTATCGCGTACAGATACAGGCGGACCAGGAGTACCGCTCACGGCCCGAGGATCTGGGCAAGGTCTATGTTCGCAGCGGGGGCGGCAACCTGGTACCCCTGTCCGCCATGATCAAGGTGAAGCCTGTGGTCGGGCCGGAGCAGGTGGAGCGTTTCAATGGCTTTCTTGCCGCCAAGGTCATGGGCAGCGGCGCACCTGGGGTGAGTTCCGGCGACGCCATCCGCATCGTCGAGGAGACCGCCACCGCCGTGCTGCCGGAGGGCTATACGATTTCCTGGTCCGGCCAGGCTTTCCAGGAAAAGCGCACCGGCGGCTCCTCTGTGCAGGCCTTCGGGTTCGCCATCCTCATGGTTTTCCTGATCCTGGCGGCGCAGTACGAGAAGTGGTCCTTGCCCCTGGCTGTGATCATGGCGGTGCCCTTCGCCCTGTTGGGCGCCCTGCTGGCGGTGACATTTCGCGCCATGCCCAACGACATCTATTTCCAGATCGGCCTGGTGACCCTGATCGGCCTGGCTTCGAAGAACGCCATCCTGATCGTGGAGTTCGCCGCCCAGAAACAAGCCGAAGGCATGGGTCTGCTGGACGCGGCGGTGGAGGCCGCGCGCCTGCGTTTCCGCCCCATCATCATGACTTCCCTGGCCTTCGTCCTGGGCGTGGTGCCTCTGGTTGCCGCCACCGGCGCCGGTGCGGCCGCACGCCGTTCCATGGGCACAGGGGTGTTCGGCGGCATGCTCGCCGCCACCTTCATCGCCACCTTGTTCATTCCCCTGTTCTTCGTCTGGCTCAGTCGCGGCAAGGGAGTGGCGCCCGTGGGCGACTCGCAGCACGAGGAGAAGCAGCCATGAAATCCCTCAAGCGGTCCCTTGTTCTGGCAGCACTCCTGTCCGGTTGCAGTGTGCTGGGCCCGGATTACCATAGGCCCACCAGCGGCGTGCCGGCCCAGTACACCGAGGCCGCGGACAAGCAGACGGCGGCGCTGAACCGGGAATGGTGGAAACTGTTCCGTGACCCGACACTGGACGATCTGGTGGCCCAGGCCCTGGCCGGCAATGCCGACTTGAGCCTGGCCGCCGCCCGGGTCGAGGAGGCGGATGCCGTGCTGCGCCAGACTGGCGCCGTCCTGTTCCCGGAAGTCGATTTGGGCGCCAGCGATGTCCACTCCCGCTCCAGTACGACCGTGGCATTGCCAGCCAGCCCCGCAGTGCAGCAAAAACTGCACCTGGGGCTGGGCACCAGCTTCGAACTGGATTTCTGGGGCAAGCTGCGCCGCGCATCCGAATCCGCACGCGCCTCGGCCCTGGCCAGCCGTTACGGGCGGGATACCCTCGCTCTGACCCTGGCCGCTCTGGTCACCCAGAGCTATGTAGGCCTGCGTTCCCTGGATGCCCAGGTGAAGGTGGCGAAAGCGACCCTGGAAAGCCGTGCCTCCGCCCTGTCCATCGTCCAGGTCCGCCTGGCCAGCGGCCTCTCCTCAGAACTGGATCTACGCCAGGCCGAAGGGGCCCAGGCTGCGGCCGCAGCCCAATGGGTCGACCTGGTGCAGCAGCGCGCCCTGGCCGAACACCAGCTCGCGCTGCTGGTGGGTCGCATGGATCTCAAGCTCGCAGCCGGCGAACTGGAGCCACTGCCACTGCCGCCGCGCCCGCCTGCGGGACTGCCCTCCACGCTGCTGGAAGCCCGGCCCGACATCCGCCAGGCCGAGGCTCAACTGGTGGCGGCGAACGCCCGCATTGGCGTTTCCCGTGCCGCGCTGTTCCCATCCATTTCGCTCACCGGCCTACTCGGAGGTGAGAGCGCCCAGCTCGCCGGGCTGTTGAACTCGCCTTCGCGGATATGGAGTTTAGGGCTAGGGCTCAACCTGCCCCTCTTCGACGCGGGTCGGCTGGACGCCCAGGTGGACCAGGCCACAGCCTTGCAGAAGCAGGCTCTGGCGGCCTACCAGAAGGCCATCCAGAGCGCCTTCAAGGAGGTGAACGACGCCCTAATTGTCCTGCGCCAGGGCGCGGAGAAAGACACGCAACTGGATGCCCAGGTGACGGCCGCAGCCCGCGTCCAGAAACTCGCCCAGGCCCGCTACCAGGCGGGCTATTCACCCTATCTGGAGGTGCTGGACAGCCAGCGCACCCTGAACGACGCCACCTTGTCCCTGCTGCGCAACCGGCAGGCGCGTCTGGCGGCGACGGTGGACCTGTTCCGCGCCCTGGGCGGCGGCTGGCAGGAAGAGCGCTGATCAGGCGCGTCTCGACCCGGAGTATCCAGAGCAGCGTAAACTGTTCGGCGCGGGGTTTCGTGGCGGTGAGCGAGGGACGGGAGCCGGCTTCGAGATCAACGTCCGCAATCCCTTGGCTGGAACCGGGATGCCCGCACCCGTCATCCATCGGCCAAGCAAGGAATTCCATGAGTACTTACGTCATTGGCGACATCCAGGGCTGCAACGAAGCGCTGGAAGTGCTGCTTGCCGCCCTGGAGTTTGATCGCACCCGAGACCGCATCTGGATCACCGGGGATCTGGTCAACCGCGGCGAGGATTCGCTGGGCGTGCTGCGCTGGTGCAGGGAGCATGACGATTGCGTGGTGGCGGTGCTGGGCAACCATGACCTGCACCTGCTTGCGGTGGCACAAGGTTTCGTGCCGCCGCACCGCAAGGACACCCTGGAATTGATCCTGCAAGCGCCAGACCGCGAGGAGCTGCTGGAATGGTTAAGGTATCGCCCCATGCTGTACCGGGAGGGAGAGTGGCTCATGATCCATGCCGGCTTGCCGCCACAATGGGATGCCGCCGCCGCCCAAACCCATGCGTGCGAACTCGAGCGCGTCCTGCGCGGGCCGCGCTGGCGCGACTTCCTGAAAGACATGTATGGCAATGACCCCAGGCGCTGGAGTCCGCTGCTCACCGGCCAGGATCGTCTGCGTTTCATCGCCAATGCGCTGACACGTACCCGCTATCTGCACAGCGACGGCAGCCTGGAATATCAGCACAAGCTGGGTCTGGGCTCGGTGTCGCCGGACCTGGTCCCCTGGTTCGATTTCCCCAATCGCAGCGGAGGAGACGCGCGCATCCTGTTCGGACACTGGTCTACGCTGGGCCTGCTGGTGCGCGAAGACGTAGTGGCGCTGGATACGGGCTGTCTCTGGGGGGGCGCGCTTACCGCCTTCCGGCTGGAAGACGAACAGTGCTTCCAGGTGCGCTGTCCGGTGAGGTAGAAACCCTGGCAAGGTCTGCGGGCAGCTCCGCGACGAAGGATGCACGGATCGCCGCCTCGGCGGCCTGCGCCAAGGCGCGGCGGGCAAGGCCCGGACTGGGGATGGGTGGCAGGAAAGTCACCTGCGCGCGCAGACCCTTCAGGCGCAGCACCTTCAGCACCGATTCGCCCAGCGTCATGTCGCCGAAATAGGCGGCATCCAGGCAGGGGCTGCCGTCCGCGGCAAGGTAGCGTATCCGCACCGGCCAGACCTGTGCCGCCGCGTCCACCGCCGGCTGGAACAGCGAGGGGTAGAAGGGCAGGAGTTCGCGCCCGGAGGAAGTCGTGCCCTCAGGAAACAGCGCCAGACAATCTCCATCGCGCAGGTGGGACGCCATGATCTGGTTCACCCGAACCGCATCCGATTTCTTCTCGCGCACCAGGAACACCGTGCCGCTGGCCCTCGCCAGGAAACCGAACAAGGGCCAGTTGCGCACTTCCGCCTTGGAAATGAAGCGCGCCGGCAACAGGCTGTGCAGCAGGTGGATATCCAGCCAGGAGACATGATTGGCCGCCAGCAATGCACCCCCGGCGCGCACCGAAGGTCCGCGCCCGATCACCTCGATGTCTACACCCAGCACCTTGAGGAATCGGGTCGACCAGCGCATTACGCGGCGGCCGCGTTCGTGCCTGTCCAGGTGCGGGAACAGCAACAGGATGGTGACGGAGCCGACCAGGAGGTGGCCGGCCATGCGCAGGAGCTTCAGGGCGGGCATGGTTCAGCCATTCCGCTCCTGCTTCATGAAGTGGCGCGCGTAGGCCGGATTGAGCTTCTTCATGGACAGCAGGATGGGCAGATCGGCGGTATTGAAATCCGGATCCCAGGCCGGTTCTCCGCAGACCTGAGCTCCCAGGCGCAGGTAACCCTTGATCAGCGGCGGCAGGATGGGGATGGCGACCGATTCCAGCGCCTCCAGGGGCAAGGGGCAGCGCGGGAAGACGCGCAATTCGATCGGGCCTAGATGCCGTTCCTTGGTCGCATGCCAGATGCCGGCGGCGTTATGGCCGCCGTCCGCCATGCCGACGCTGGCACAGCCGATCAGGTATTCATGCCCGCTCTTCAGCATGTAGCCGGCCAGGCCGGCCCAGAGCAGGGTGATGACGCCGCCGCTGCGGTAGTCGGCATGCACGCAGGAGCGGCCGAGTTCCACCATGCGAGGGCGCAGGTGCTGCAAGCGGGTGAGGTCAAATTCGTTTTCCGAGTAATAGCTGCCCACGCGCTTGGCGGCACTGGGGCTGAGGATGCGGTAGGTGCCGACCACTTCGCCGCTGTCAGGGGCGCGCACCAGCAGGTGCTCACAATGCGCGTCGTAGAAGTCGCTGTCCACTCCTGCTTCCGGGCCGGACAGGCGCGCTCCCATCTCGTCGGCAAAGACCTTCCAGCGCAGGCGCTGCGCTTCGCGCACTTCGTCCTGATGGCGCGCCATGCTGACGCGAAACGTCGTGTTGTGCCTGCTTTTCTTGGCGATGCCTTCCTGGAGCATGGGATTCCCTTGTCATCACGGTAGTGTGTCTAAGGTAGAAACCCACGATTACCCGCTCATGACGGGAAGATGAAGAGATGATGACGGCCATGCTCCGGGCAGGCTCTTCAGGCGTAGCGACGCAGCCGGAAGGAGAACTGGGAGAGGGCCTCGATGCCACTGCCTTCGGCTCGCTGGCACCAGTCCTGGAGTTGCCTCACCAGGGTTTCGCTGGAAGCGGTGGAACGACTCCATAGGGCGACGAGTTCCTGGCGCATGCGGTACAGGGTCTCCAGCCGGGGGCTTTGCGCCAGCAGCGTCTGAAGGTGCCGCCGCTCGTCGATTTTCAGATCGGCGAGATTGCGCCCGAACCAGGCGCGTACCTGCTTCAGGGAGATGCCCTCCGGCAGATAGGCACCGAGCCGGTCGAATTCCTCGGAGTAGGTGCGTTTCATACCGCGGGCATAGCGGGTGAGCACGTCGTAGCGGTGGGTGACCACGCTGTGCAGGAGATCGTCGTCGCAAAAGTGCTTGATCTCTCCCCAGCGCACCTTGGGTGCGATCTTCTTCACCCGGGCCAGGCCCAGGATTTCAAGCACACGGATGTAGCCCCAGCCGATGTCGAATTCGTACCAGCGGTTGGATAGCTTGGCGGAGCTGCCGTAGGCGTGGTGGTTGTTGTGGAGTTCCTCGCCACCGATGAGGATGCCCCAGGGCAGGATGTTGGTGCTGGCATCGTCACAGGCAAAGTTGCGATAGCCCCAGTAATGCCCCGCGCCATTAATGATGCCGGCGGCGAACAACGGCATCCAGAGCATCTGCACTGCCCAGAGGGTCAAGCCAAGGGCGCCGAAGCACACCAGATCGATCACCAGCATGAACAGGATGCCCAGGTTGCGTCGACCGGTATAGACATGACGTTCGATCCAGTCGTCTGGCGTGCCATGACCGAAACGTTCCAGGGTGTAGGGTTTTGCGGCTTCGGCCCGGTACAACTCCGCGCCTTCCAGGAGTACCTTGCGGATGCCATAAATCACCGGGCTGTGTGGGTCTTCGGGGGTTTCGCAGCGGGCGTGGTGCTTGCGGTGGACACTGACCCACTCGCGAGTGACGGCGCTGGTCGTGAGCCAGAGCCAGAAGCGGAAGAAGTGGCTGGCGGCCGGTGAGAGGTCGAGCGCCCGGTGCGCCTGGGCGCGGTGCAGGTAGAGGGTGATGCTGATGATGCTGAGGTGGGTGAGCACGAGGGTGACCCCGACATAGCCCCACCAGGGCAGGTCGATCAAACCGTGGATAGCGTTGCTCATGGATGCCTGTGGCTAGTTCGTTGCCGCTGTGCTGGTCTGGCCGAGAGCGGCGGGATGGGTGCCGGCCAAACGCACGACCCGTTGTGGATACGGAATTTCGATTCCTTCGCGTGAAAATCGTTCCCAAACACCCCAGTGGATGTCGGAACGCAGCTTGCGATCGCCCGCTTCCGGGTGGTTGATCCAGAACACCAGATCCAGCGAGATGCCATTGTCACCGAAGTTGCTCAATTGCACCTGGGGTGCCGGTTCGGCCAGCGCGATGCCCACCTGGTTCAGCGCCTCCAGCATGAGCCGCCTGGCGACGGCCAGATTCGTGTCGTAGGCCACTTGCAGCGTGAGCCGGATCTGACTGTCGCGATTGGCCAGCGTGTGGTTGGTCACGACCGAGGTAATCAGGGTGTCGTTGGGAATGATGTTTTCGCTGCCGTCCAGGCAGCGGATCACCGTGTAACGCATGGCGATCTGGGTGATCTCGCCGTAGCACGTTCCCACCGTCACCATGTCGCCGATTCGGATCGACTGCTCCAGCAACAAGGTGAAGCCCGAGACGTAGTTGGCGGCGATTTTCTGCAAACCCAGGCCTAAACCGACGCCGAGCGCCCCGCCGAACACCGAGAGCACGGTGATGTCGATGCCCACCAGAGGCAAGGCGATCAGCACCGCGACCAGCAGCAGCAGGCCGCGAGTCATCTTGCTCAGGGCCAGACGCAGGTTGGCGTTGCCTGGCATGGCCAGGAGCAAGCGCCCCTCGACCAGCTTCGATAGCCATAGCGCCAGGGTGATCAGCGCGCCCAGCGAGAACAGGCCGACCAAGACGCTATAGAGAGAAAGATGCTGATTGCCGACATTGAAGCCTATGCCATCCATGGCGGCGATTACGGCTTTCAGGTGGCCGCTGATGTGCAGTGCGACGATGCCCCAGAGCAGCCAGGAAATCCCGTATTGCAGCGGAAGCGGCGCACGCCCCTGTTTGGAGACCCGGCGCAGGAGATAGAGCGCGGACTGGATGGCGAAGAACGAGGCGAGCAGCGGCAGGGCCAGGTTGAACAGGTCCACGTTCTGGCTGCGCCCCAGCACCGCCCGGCCCACCAGCAGCAGCGGCAGAAGTAGTCCGGGCAGCACCAGGCGCCACCATTCCGCAGCACTCAGCAGTAACTGTCCGGCGGCATTGGCGCGCCTGCGCAAGGCGGCCAGCATCAGCCAGGACATGGCCGCGAGGCAGGCGAGCACCCCCGCCTCCAGCAGGAGGGAGGGACTGCCCAGGTCATGGACGAAATTCAGCAGCAGGTTTTCGATCGGGTGGTTCATGGGGCGTGCAGTTCGGGATCAGCACTGTTCCCATGGCAGTCCGTCGAAGCGCCAGCCGTTCTGAGTGGAACGCCGATGCTTGTCGTCCAGTTCGCCCTCGAAGCCGTAGAGCACGTTGTAGACATCGGAGAAGCCGTTATTCTCCAGATACTCGCCGGCTTCCTTGGAACGGTTGCCGGAGCGACAGATCAAGAGCACCGGGCGGTGATGCGAGGTGGCCATGCGCACCTGGCCCAGGAAATGCGGGTTCAGATCCCAGTTGATGCCCTCGTACCAGGCGATGAGGATGGCCCCCACCGGATGCCCAACGAAGAGAAATTCGAACTCGGAGCGGCAGTCGATGAGCACGGCGTCCGCATGTTCCTGAAGAAAAGCCTGGGTTTCTTTCGGGGTCAGATGTTGCATGGTGTCTCCAGAAGAGCCGGTGAGGGTGGACGGTCGTTGCGGCGAATACTACGGGTAGAGGCCGAATGGGTCATCCGGATTTATTCCGTCCATGAACGGTTTTTTTCGGTCGCGGTGGGTCACCTGATACATGCAGCCCATCCAGTTGCCGATCACCGCCTCGGCGGTATCGTGCCAGGTATTGTCGAGATTATGCGCTACCAGGTTCTCAGGAAATTCCGGCAAGCCCTGCCCCGCAGCCAGGGCGGCCTGCACGCGCCCGGACCATTCCGTGAGGATGGCCTGTTCATGAGGGCGCAGGTAGTTGTCGGGGAAGGGTGGAGGCGCCGGCAGCAAGCCCCGCGCCGCCAGCAGCGCGTCGCGCTTGTATTCCTTCAGCAGGGAAATCGTGTCGTACTCCGGGTGGCCCTGGAAGAACACCATGCGTAGACCGTCGTGGCTGGTCGCCAGGTGTACGCCCACTTCCTCGCTGGCTACCAGCACCCGCAGGCCGGCCGCCTCGAACTGCGCCCGTGTAACTTCGTTCCAGCGGGAATGCGGTACGTCGAAGCGGGTGTTGACATCGCTCACCAGGGGATGACGTGGTTCCAGCACGCGGTGCGCGTATACGCCCCAGCGTTTGCGGGTTTGCCGCACGCGCGGCTGCTGGTAGCGAAAGTGCAGCACGGCATGGCTGGCCAGGCAGGAAAGCAGGGTCGTGGTGACGTTGCCCCAGGCCCAGGCGATCACCTGGGAGAGCGGTCGCCAGAAAGGTTCGCAGGAGAGATCCTCGCCGCTGACGTTGGCGCCGGTGATGATGAGCGCGTCCAGGCCGCCTTCGCGGATTTTTTCGAAAGGCTCATAGTAGCGGGCGATATGCGCCGCAGCCTTGTCGCCACGCGGAATGGCGTCGAGCGTGAAGGGGTGGACATAGAACTGGGCGATGGGGTTGCTCTCGCCGATCAGGCGGAAGAACTGGCGTTCGGTGGCCTCCAGTGCAGCGTCCGGCATCATGTTCAGAAGGCCGATGTGTAGCTCGCGGATATCCTGCCGCGCCGCCCGTTCCTGCGGCAGCACGATGGTCGTTCCCGCCTCTCTCAGGCGTTGCAGGGAGGGCAGGTCGTTATGGGCGACGATGGGCATGGGTTCTCCGAGCTTTCCGGCAAAGGGGCGGGGATAGTAAGCCGCAAACGGGTATTACGGCATGCCGGAGCGTGTTGCGCCGCTGCCTGCCGTTTCCTGGTAGCGGTTTCGACCGACGCGACTTGCGTAGTGCGTATCACGATTATACTTGGCCCTCCTGGCGTCAGCTCAAGCCACCCTGGCCACGAGGCCAAACACGGCGTCTTGGGTAAGGACCACAAAAAGACTATATTCAGTCTTATGCAAACACCAAGGGCACCAGTCATGCGCTACTCAACCCAGGTCAAACCCATCAGCTACCTCAAGGCCAACGCGGCCGAAGTTCTTTTGCAACTGAATGAGGGGCGGGAGCCGCTCGTCATCACCCAGAATGGCGAAGCCAAGGCTGTCATCCAGGACGTGGCCTCCTATGAGGAAACCCAGGAAATGCTGGCCCTTCTGAAAATCCTTGCCTTGGGCAATGCAGAGATCGAAAGCGGCAAAGCCAGGCCGATCGGCGAGGTGGTCGCACGGCTGCGCGGCAAGCGGGCGGCCGGGTAATGTCGCCGCTGCGCTTTCAGGTTCTGCTCACAGAAGGTTCCGAGCGGGATCTGGAAGCACTCTATGGCTACATCGCCGAGTTTGACCAACCAGCCAATGCGGACCACGTGCTGGATCGGCTGTTGCAGGCGGTGGAAAGCCTGGAGACGTTCCCGGAGCGTGGGGCCTACCCCAAGGAGTTGATCGCGCTGGGCATCCGGGAATACCGGCAGACGGCATTCAAGCCCTATCGGGTCATCTACCGGGTGCTCGGGCAGCAGGTCTTCGTCTACCTGATTGCCGACGGCCGACGCGACATGCAATCCCTGCTGGCGCGTCGATTGCTCGGGGCCTGATGCTTCCGCAGTGTTTAGTGCGTAGCTTGGGCTGAGGTACGAAGCCCAACACCGCGTTGGTCGCGATTATTGTAGGGCTTGCAGGCGTCAGCCCAAGCCACGCGGGGTTTTTGGGTCGGCGCGGGAAAATAAGCTGTAATTTGCCTCTCAGGCGACGCGAAAGCTTGCTTCTGCCGCGACTTGCCCGTTTACTTGCACCTTTTTCCCGCAACCCGTTTACATACGCCTGCGCATGACGCTTTACGACGAATCCTCGATCAAGGTACTCAAGGGACTGGAGCCCGTGCGCGCCCGCCCGGGCATGTACACGCGCACAGACACGCCCACTCACATCATCCAGGAAATCCTCGACAACGCCGCGGATGAGGCGCTGGCCGGTTATGCCCACAACCTCACCGTGCGGGTGCATCTCGATGGCTCGGTGTCAGTGGCGGACGACGGCCGTGGCATCCCCGTGGGCCCGCATCCCACAGAGAAGGAGCCGACCGTCGTCGTGGTGTTCACCCGATTGCACGCGGGCGGAAAATTCGACAAGACCAGCGGCGAGGCCGCTTATGCCTTTTCCGGCGGTTTGCATGGCGTCGGGGTTTCGGTGACCAATGCCTTGTCGACGCGCTTGAGCGTCACGGTGAAGCGCGACGGCGAGATCCACCAGGTCGAATTTGCCGACGGTGGCCGGCTGGTGCGGCCGATGGAAATCAGCGGAAAGTGCGCGAAGAAGGACACCGGCACCCTGGTGCGCGCCTGGCCCGATCCGGCTTTCTTCGATAGCCCCAGGATTTCTCTGGCCGAACTGGAACGCAGCTTGCGCGCCAAGGCGGTGCTACTGCCGGGCGTTACAGTGAAACTCGGCATCGAACGCGAGGAGGGTGACCTGGAAAAGAACTGGTCCTACCCTGGTGGCCTGCCCCAATACCTGGCGGAATTGCTGAACGATGCCGAGTCCCTGGTGCCCCCCTTTTCCGGCGAGCGTTATGCCGACGGCGAGAGCGGAGGCAGCGGCTACGCCAAAGGCGAGGGGGCCGCCTGGGTGTTTACCTGGACGGAAGGGTCTGGGGCCGCGGAGAGTTTCGTCAACCTGATCCACACGTCCCAGGGCGGCACCCATGAGGCCGGCCTCAAGGCTGGCGTGTTCGACGCCGTGAAAGCCTTCGCCGAGCACCATGGCCTGCTGCCGCGCGGCGTGCAGTTGCGCCAGGAGGACGTCTGCGGGCGCATGAGTTTCGTGCTCTCGGCGCGCATCCTCGATCCGCAGTTCCAGGGCCAGGTGAAGGAGAAGCTGAACTCGCGCGAGGCGGTGAAACTGGTCGGCGCCATGGTGCGCGACCCCTTCGAAGTCTGGCTCAACGGCAACGTTGAAGCTGGCCGCGCTTTGGCTGATCTCGCGGCGAAAGCGGCGGCGAGCAGATTGAAGTCGGCGCAGAAGGTGGAGAAGCGCAAGCAATCCTCGGTGGTGGTGTTGCCGGGCAAGTTGTCCGACGCCAGCGGCAGCGACCCACATAGCAACGAACTGTTTCTGGTCGAGGGCGACTCCGCCGGTGGCTCCGCGAAACAGGCGCGCGACCGCGAGACTCAGGCCATCCTGCCCCTGCGCGGCAAGGTGCTGAATACCTGGGAAGTAGAGCCGGAACGCCTTTATGCCAACAACGAGGTGCATGACATCGCCGTCGCCTTGGGCGTGGAGCGGCACGCTCTGGATGATCATCCCGATCTCTCCGGCTTGCGCTATGGCAAGGTGATCCTGATGGCGGATGCGGATGTCGATGGCTCCACATCAATACCTTGCTGCTGACCTTGTTTTTCCGCCACTTTCCTCGGTTGGTGGAACAGGGCCGGATTTGTGTCGCGCAGCCGCCGCTGTATCGGGTGGACGTGCCGGCGCGGGGAAAAAAACCGATGCGCCGTTTCTATGCCCTGGACGAAGATGAAC
>CAISDD010000066.1 GCA_903883985.1 uncultured Pseudomonadota bacterium
CAGGGCAAAGTGAAGATCACCTGGACTCGCCGATGGCCCAGTTACAACTTATTGAGAGCGTGGAGGGGCGCGGTTATCGTAGTCTGCGCACGGTGCGTCCGTTTTTGCCACCGATGGCACTGCATTTCGCTCTAGCGCAGCGTTTTGCCGAAGACTTACAACAGGCCGCACTGCCAGTCCGGGTTGCACTCTATGGCGGAGATGATCAAGCGTCAGTAGGGTCAGCGTTTCGGCTTAATGAAGAGGGCTTGATGGCAACCCTGGCTCAGGTCATGACGCTGTACCCTCATCAGTACGAGCTTAGGGACACTGCCGGCGTGCACCAGATCTATCGCGGCAGAAAGCTTAGCAACCCACTGGATGTTCTGAGGCTGCACTATCAGGGAGCCGTCGCGTGAATCACACGTTGAAGCCCGACAGCCTCCCATTGGATCAGCAGATTCGCCTTCGGTCAGCGTTCAGTCGCTCGATCAACCTCACTCGAGATAGCGACTCACTTGAGCTGATCCGTAGCTATCTTCCCACTTCACGCGCTCAGGATGCGCTGAGACAAATTGCAACCGGACTCTCCAGTGAGCCCGGCAACCGTGCTCTGGCCTTGATCGGCCCTTATGGCTCAGGAAAATCCGCGTTCGGCCTATTTCTCAGCGCTTTGTTGTCCACGCCAAAGTCGACGGTTCGGCAGGTCGCGCTGGCATCGCTGGATGCTATAGATTCCGGGTTGGCGACGCGCATCAGTGATGCTGTCACCGCTCCTCTCGGGTTTTTGCGCATCCAGATCAATGGTATCCCGGATTCGTTGGTACGTCAGTTGATGCTGGCACTGGCGAGTGCTGCAGAGCGCAATGGGTTGACGAACGCACTGGTTAAGCAGATTCGCGCTGCTGCGCAGCCTGGCGCTCCCATGGATCATGTTCTCGACCTGATCAATCGCGTGCAGTTTGTCTGGGCAAAAATGGGCGGTGCGGGCCTACTGATCGAGGTCGATGAACTCGGCAAATTTCTTGAATATGAGTCTTACCACCCGCAGCACCGCGAGATCCACTTGTTGCAATTGCTCGCCGAAAAGTCGGCCGAGGCCAACAGCGCACCCTTGCACCTGCTGGTCATGCTTCACCAAGCCTTCGAACACTATGGAAACCGGCTTGGAACGACCCTACGCGACGAATGGCAAAAAGTTCAGGGTCGCTTCGGTACCGTTGCCTTTCTGGAGCCTGCCGAACAATCCCTGCGTCTTGTCGGCGCAGCCTTCGATCGTGACGGCCCACTCATTCCCGACGTGGTGGTGCGGCTCGCGGAGGCGGTCGAGCGGCTTGCCTCCGAGAGTGCATTGCCGATTGGCATGGACCAGGCTCAGGCGCAGAACCTCTTCGAGCGTTGTTATCCCCTCCACCCGCTGACACTGCTTATCTTGCCGGTGCTCTGTCAGAAAGTCGCTCAGAATGAGCGCACCCTATTTTCCTATCTCGCCAACACTGAATCATTCGGCCTACGTCAGCGCCTTAGCCAACTCACGATGGGTGATTGGATCGGACCGTGGGATCTATACGACTACTTCATCCAGAACCAAGCGGGGGGATTCTCGGATCCGCTGACCTATCACCGTTGGGTCGAGGTTATTACCGCACAGGAACGCTTCGAGGGGATTTGCGATGGTGAGGATCCCGCTCTGCGGCTACTCAAGACGATCGGCCTTTTCAACTTAATCGGTGCCCAGCGCGGGCTCAAGGCGGCACGGCCGCTGCTGGAACTGGTGTTTGGCGAATCTACGGCATCCCTGCTTACACGCCTTGAAAGCGCTTCGATCATTCACTTTCGCAACTACTCCCGAGAGTACCGGGTCTGGCAAGGTAGTGACTTCGACCTCCACGGCGCCCTACAACATGCCACGGCTGAGCAGTCCTCTCGTTCCCTGGCCGACATCCTGAATGGACTCTCCCCATTACGGCCTATCGTTGCCCGACGGGCTTCGATCGAAACTGGCACCCTGCGCACTTACCTGCCGGTCTTCACTTCACAGGAGCAGTGGCCACCCAAGACCGATCACGGCGATGACCTGCCGCTTTGGCTCTATTTGGCCGAGCCCGATGAACAACCAGATTTGTCGAAGATGCCACAACTCGGGGTCGTTGCGATCTGCCACTTTACCGAGCGCTTACGCGAGGTGGTTGCGGAATGGACGGCACTCCAGGATTTACCCCGACATCATGCCGCGCTACATCAGGATCCGGTTGCCCTGCGCGAGCATCAGGCCTGGTTACAGAGCGCTGAGAGCGAGGCCGTCCATCTTATCCATACCTTAATTGAAGCTCCCGAGTCTCTGGACTGGCACTTCGGTGGTGAGTGTCGCATCGTTCGCAATCGCCGCGACCTTCAAGCCACCTTATCGGCCTGGATAAAAGAGACTTGTTATCCCGAAGCCCCGCTGCTCCGCAATGAGTTGATCAATCGCGCGCAACCATCAGCTAGCGCCAACACTGGACGCAAGCGCTTGCTTGCCGCCATGTTGGCAGCACCGGAACTGGATGGACTAGGCATCGACAAGGCTCCAGCGGAAAAAAGTCTATACCTCTCGCTCTTGAAGGAGAGCGGATTGCACCGTCTTGAAGGGGATCGCTGGGACTTTTTCCCGCCGGCGCCCTACGATCCCTGCCGACTTCGGCCAGCATGGACTGCCATCTCCGACATCCTTGGTCAGGCTGGCGAGCGCCAGGTAGGACTGCCTGAAATCTTTGCCATGCTGCAACGACCACCTTTCGGAGTGCGCCTCGGCGTCCTGCCAATCTTGATCGTCACCTACTTACTTGCTCACCGGCGCGAAGTTGCGTTGTATCAGGAGGGAGCATTCTGCGAATCATTGACGATCGAACAAGCTGAACTACTGTGCCGCCGACCGGCGCTGTTCGCGCTCGAACGCTTCGAGTTGGCAGGATTGCGAGGTGACTTATTCGACAGCTACCTGAGTTCCGTTGTTGGTACCCTGCGCAGCGACGCCACCCTACTCGACATCGTCCGCCCTCTGGTGCGTTTTGCCTCCAGCCTTCCTGAGTATACCCATCATTGTGCGGCGCTGAGTTCACAGGCCATTGCAGTGCGTGCAGTCTTTCGCCAAGCCAAGAGCCCTGGTGCGCTGCTGTTCGATGCCTTGCCCCGCGCCTGCGGAATAGACCCCAAGACCTTTGCTGCTGATGAGATCAGTGTCGTCGAAGTATTCATCCAGCGTCTTATCCAGGTGTTACGAGAACTACGAGATGCCTATCCAGCCCTGCTAGTGAATTGGCGGCAGGAAATCGAACGCGCACTGATCGATGCCGAGGTGAGTGAGTTACCCCCCTTGCGTCAGGCCTTGGTCGAGCGTTACAGGGGGCTCGACCGCTACTCGCCGGATCACAGCCCGATCGGCGCCTTCGTGCGCCGCCTGGCGGACGCTGGTTATCCAAACGACGAAGCCTGGTTGGAATCTGTCATGACCCTATTGGGTGGTGCTCCACCCGCCAAATGGCGCGAAGCCACTCGCTTGCAGGCACAGTTGCGCCTTGTGGATTTCACCAACCAATTGCGCGACCTGGAGCAGTTACGTCAGGCCATGCCTGATGCCGATGCTCCGAAGGATGCTCTGCTGATCAAGTTCATCGATGCAGAAATGGGCGAAATCAGTCGGGTAGTCCGAGTCTCGACCGCTGAGCGCCAGAACGCGGCCGTCCACGCAGAACAGATCGCAGCGAGCCTGGCAACGCTTGACGATTCCTCTCGATTTGCCGTAATCGCCGCATTGTTGAAGCGATTCACCGTTAACCATACCAAAGGAGAACCGACTCATGAATGAGCCCGTGCCGAAAAAACCAGTTCGCCACCTGCTTGGCTTGTCAGGTGGAAAGGACAGTTCCGCATTGGCGATTTATCTCCGAGACAAGATTCCGGAGATGGAGTATTTCTTCGCAGATACCGGCGCTGAATTACCAGAGACTCTGGAGTTTATTGATTTGCTGGAGGATTATCTTGGAAAGAAGATAGAGCGACTTAATACCAACAAAAACTTCGATTATTACCTAAAGCTACATAATAATTTTCTACCCTCTGCGCGCCAGAGGTGGTGTACGATAAATTTGAAACTTATACCCTTCGAAGAATTTGTCGGAAATGATGAAGTTATTTCATATATTGCGATACGGGCAGACGAGCCTTCGCGACAGGGATATATATCAAAAAAGTCGAATATTCGAACCTCCATGCCGTTCAGGGAAGGTGGAATAACAAAAGAGGACGTGGTGCATATGCTGGAGGCATCAGGAATCGGCATGCCGAAATATTACGACTGGCGAAGCCGCTCTGGCTGCTATTTCTGTTTCTTTCAAAGAAAGGAGGAGTGGGTTGGTTTGCAAGAACATCATCCTGACCTTTTTGAAAAAGCCAAAACATATGAAAGATCAGATAGTGGTGGCGGAAAAATATTTACCTGGAATCAAGCGGGAAGCCTGGATGAAATAGTTCTTAGTGCTAGCATCAAGAAGGATTCCATTGCAAAGACGCCTCTACAAAAGAAATTAATTGACACCTTGGCGAACTGTTCTGAAGACGAAAATGATGATGGGTGCATGATCTGCATGAAATAATGTCATGTCCAATATCGAAGAACGTTTTCTAAAAATCCGGGTTAACATAAACTCAGAGCATCCGTCGCTACATAAGCCACTTTTGCTCCTACTCGCGTTGGGACGATTTGAGCGCGGCGAACCAAGAATGCTCGCATTTTATGATATAGATAGAGAGCTTTCTCGGCTCCTTTTGAAATTCTTTTCAGAAGGATCTTCGAATCTAAATACGCATTACCCGTTCGGACGGCTTGAAAACGACGGAATATGGGAGATCGAGTACAGTAGTACTCTAAAACGTACGAGCGTAGGGCATTTGTTTAAATCAGAGCTTCTGGCGAGGAATATTCATGGCGGATTCACGATTGACATTTTTTCCGCCTTAATGAAAGAGAGATGGCTGGTGTTTTCGATAGCCAGAAGACTTGCCGAACAATATTTTTCGGTGGAACAACGCTTTGAATTATTGGAGGCTGTTGGCATGAATAAGCACTATGGGTTGCATCCGAGCGTTGGATTTGGCGAAATAGATGCTAACAGCAGTAGCCAACTAAAAGAATTCAAGACTGATGGGGTTATGATGGATCAAGTAGGTGCAAAAGAAAATGGATTCATTTCTTATCTAAATTCTTTGCATAGTCTTGAAGCTAGTGGCTCGAATTCTTTAGCAGAATCTCAGGCGCTCAGCCCCTATTTTGGTGAGTTATATGTGTCGTTCCCGCTTATCAACAAGCTGACTGAGATATTGACAGATGGCGTACCTCGGGTAGTGATACTCACAGGCCACGCCGGAGATGGAAAGTCCACAGTGGCTTTGGATATTCTCAAGAGGCTTCGTGGCATCCCCCCAAAGACTCCGCTGGGTCAACCGATGAGGGATCGGGAGGATACCAACACCGCAAGCGGCACAGTCAGCATCGTCAAGGACATGAGCGAGCTTGGCGCTCAATGTCGCAGGCAGTGGCTGGACCAGGCATTCCAGGGAACAGGAAGCTGGCTAATTGTCAGCAACACCGGCCCCCTACTCAGCAGCTTGACCAATTGCGCCGACGAAAAAGGCATGAATCCAGGGATAGAGAGTGCCATCCTCGACCTTCTGGATCGGCCGCTCGACGAAGTCCACTTGGAGACTCATACGCTCGATGGTTTCGGTAAAGAACTGGTGATATTGAACCTGACTCGATGGAATAACCTGAAACTGGTGGATGAAATTCTGCCTAGGTTGGTGAATCATTCCGGGTGGGGGCCATGTGCCACATGCAATGTGGAGACTGCCTGCCCGCTAATGCTGAATCGCAAGGCCTTACGTGATGCAGGATCTGTACCTGGGGAGCGGGTACGCTGGATTTATCAGCGACTGAGTGCCTACGAACAACGCTTGACCCTACGCCAGATCGTGGCGCAATTGGCTTTTGGATTAACCGGTGGAATGAGTTGTGACGAGGCTCGGCAACGGGTGACAGCCTCCACTGTGGACGGGTCAGACCGGGGCACTATCGGGCTCGAACAGATAGTGTTCAGCGAAGGGTTTTTTGGCTATCGCGCGGGTAAACCATGGCACCAAGCCCAAGGGCTGCACGCGGTAGCACTGCTGCGGCGGGCGACTTTCGGCGCTCCGGTTGGGGTGGATTACGAGAGCAGGCTTTCAACCGAGTCGGGGATAGGCTGGGCCAGTTTGCCCCCCCCACTGAATTGCCTGGGCAAGCATTGGCAACAACGGGCATCAGAGGCCGCAGCGGTGAACTGGCGCTTTGCCTTGCGGCGTATGGTCTATCTGTTCGGAACGGTGCTGCCTGGAAAGGAAGAAGCGGCAACCGTGTTCCTCGATAGCTTCGTTCAGTCTCCAAGCTTGCGTGAACTGGATCGTTGGCAAATGGCCGGCAAACTTACATTGAGCCTCATGCAAGCCAGCCGCTTGCGC
>CAISDD010000067.1 GCA_903883985.1 uncultured Pseudomonadota bacterium
CTGGGCAACTCGAACATGATATCCATCAGGCTGTGTTCGATGATGGAACGCAGGCCGCGCGCACCGGTCTTGCGCTTGATCGCGCGGTTGGCGATGGAGGTGAGTGCCTCGTCACGGAATTCCAGTTCCACTCCTTCCATTTGGAACAGCTTCTGAAACTGGCGGGTCAGGGCATTCTTGGGTTCGGTCAGGATCTGCATCAGCGCCTTGACATCGAGTTCCTCAAGGGTGGCGATCACCGGCAGGCGACCGACGAACTCGGGGATCAGTCCGTACTTGATGAGATCTTCTGGCTCCACCAGGCGGAACACTTCGCCGAGGTCTTTGCGATTGTCCTTGCTTTTCACTTCTGCGCCGAAGCCGATGCCGGATTTCTCGGTGCGGTTGCGTATGACCTTCTCCAGACCGCTGAAGGCCCCCCCGACGATGAACAGGATGTTGGTGGTGTCGACCTGGATGTATTCCTGATTGGGATGCTTGCGCCCTCCCTGCGGCGGCACAGAGGCGACCGTGCCCTCGATCAGTTTCAACAGGGCCTGTTGCACGCCCTCACCGGAGACATCGCGGGTGATGGAGGGGTTTTCCGAACGCCGCGAAATCTTGTCGATCTCGTCGATGTAGACAATGCCCGTGCGCGCCTTCTCGACGTCGTAATCGCACTTTTGCAGCAGCTTCTGAATGATGTTCTCGACGTCCTCTCCGACATAGCCGGCTTCGGTCAGCGTGGTGGCGTCAGAAATCACGAAGGGCACGTTGAGCAGGCGCGCAAGGGTCTGCGCTAGCAGCGTCTTGCCGGAGCCGGTGGGGCCGATCAAGAGGATGTTGCTCTTGGCCAGTTCGACTTCGTCCTCCTTGCTGCCGCCGGGCTGACGCAAGCGCTTGTAGTGGTTGTATACCGCCACCGCCAGTGCTCGTTTGGCCGGATCCTGGCCGATCACATACTGATTCAGGGAATCGCGAATCTCCAGCGGAGTGGGCACCTTGTCGCCGACTTCCTTGGTCCCTTCCTTCTGAACATCCTCGCGGATGATGTCGTTGCACAGATCGACGCATTCATCACAGATGAATACCGAAGGGCCGGCGATGAGCTTGCGCACCTCCTGCTGACTTTTGCCGCAGAAAGAACAGTAAAGTAGTTTTTCGACGCTTTCAGCCATGTTTCAGTTCCGTACTCATAGTCAATACTTGATAATTGGAGTCAAGTTTACGCCGCATCCGCGCGGCTTGCCATCACCTTATCGGCGAGGCCGTAGGCGACGGCCGTTTCCGCGCTCATGAAGTTGTCGCGTTCGGTGTCCCGATCGATGGTTTCCAGTGTTTGCCCGGTATGTTCCGCCAGCAGGGTATTGAGTCTGGCCTTGAGGTAGAGGATTTCCTTGGCATGGATTTCGATGTCCGAGGCCTGGCCCTGGAAACCGCCTAGCGGCTGATGAATCATCACCCGCGAGTTGGGCAGCACGAAGCGCTTGCCCTTCGCGCCCGCCGCCAGTAGAAAGGCGCCCATGCTCGCGGCCTGGCCGACGCACAGGGTGGACACATCCGGTTTGACGAAGCGCATGGTGTCGTAGATCCCCATGCCGGCGGTGATCGAGCCGCCTGGCGAGTTGATGTAGAGGTAGATGTCCTTGTCCGGATTTTCCGACTCCAGAAACAGCAACTGCGCCACCACCAGGTTGGCGGTCATATCGTTGACCGGCCCCACCAGGAAAATGACGCGTTCCTTCAGCAGGCGCGAGTAGATATCGTAGGCGCGTTCACCGCGGCCACTCTGCTCGACAACCATGGGGATCACCCCCAGGTCGGAGGGTTCTAGAGTCCAGGGCATTATTTGGTTCCCATCAATTTTTCGAGGGTAGTGGGCTCGTCGCTTACCTGAGCGTGTTTCAGCACCCAGTTGACGAGGTTTTCTTCAAGCACCAGGGCGCGCGCCTCATTCAAGCGTTCGCTGTTCTGGTGATACCAGGCGACCACCTCGGAGGGGTCTTCATAGCTCCGGGAAAATTCGTCCACCAGTGCCTGCACCTGTTCTTGCGGCGCGGTGATGCCATTGGCGCGCACCACTTCGTCCATCAACAGTCCCAGCGCAACCCGGCGCCTGGCCATGGGTTCGAAGGTTTCTTCGTTCAGGCGGAGGTCCTGCTCGCGCACGCCCCGTGACTTTAAATCGGTCACGGCCTTTTCCATCAGGGCGCGGCGTTCCATCCGAACCAGGCTGGCGGGCACGTCGAACGGCGTGATCTCCAGAAGCCCGTTCAACACATGCTCCTTGATCCGCGCCTGGACGCGGCGCTTGGCCTCGCGAGCCAGGTTCTCCTTGATTTCCTCGCGCAGTTTGACGATGCCGCCCTCATGCACGCCCAGATTTTGCGCCAACGCTTCGTCCACTTCCGGCAGGTGTGCTTCCTGCACCGATTTCATGGTGACGGTGAACGAGGCAGTTTTGCCGATCAGTTCCTTGGCGAAATAGTCTTCGGGGAAGCTTACGTCGAAAGTCTTGCTCTCCCCGGCCTTCATGCCTGTGAGGTTGCCCTCGAAATCCTTGAGTGTGCGGCCTTCTCCCAGCAGCAATGGAAAATCGCGGGACTCGCCCCCCTCGAAGGCTTCGCCGCCGATGCTGCCGACAAAGTCGATGTGGACACGGTCGCTGTCTTTCGCCTCGCGCTCGGCCGTCTGGTATTGCACGCGCTGCGCGCGCAACACCTCCAGCGTGCGGTCGACGTCGGCATCACTCACCTCCACGATCGGGCGCGTCACCTTGATGGTGGACAAGTCGCCCACCGTGATTTGCGGGAATACATCGAACAGCACCAGGAAGCCGCCGCCCTCGACTGTGACAAATTCGGGGTGGCCGGCCACGTTGAGCTTGTGTGCCTGCACCGCTTGGGAGAACTGCCGCAGCAAGACATCGCTTACCACCTCACCGTGAATCTCGCCGGAATAGCGCGCCGCCACCAACTTGAGCGGCGCCTTGCCAGGCCTGAAACCGTCGATGCGTGTCTCCCTGGCGATCTTGCCCAGTCGCTTGGAGACTTCCGCCTCGATTTCGGCGTGATTGAGGTTCAGTGTCATGCGACGGGAAAGTCCGTCCAGCGTTTCCAGGGTTGCAGTCATGTTATCCACGATGAATGAATGAGTTATCAAGGTTCATGGGCGGTGGCCTTCGAGCCCGGACAGCGGCGAGTACCGCTCACCGAGTGTCACGCCTGGAAGCAGCGCGGCTGACTCGAATGCCACCGCCCATGATGGTGCAATAAAAACCAGCCCCCACAGGCTGCGCTGGAACCGAAGTTCCTCCCACGCACATTGTGTTGGAGAGGCTGCGATCTCCTCGGGCCTTACCGGAAAAGCCGAGAATGAAGTAGTTGGGCATTTTATCATGACAGACGCACACACAAGGCATGCGAAAGTCACTCGCGTGCTGACTGCGCGACGGTGCCTCGACCCGGCGCCTCGAACCGGTGCGTATCCGGCTCAGGCCTTGCGGCAGGCCATCAGGTAGTTGACATCGGTGTCCTGTTCCAGACGATAGACCTTGGTGAGGGGGTTGTACGTCATGCCCATGATCTGCGTGGGCTCCAGTCTGGCCCGGCGGGCGTAGTCGGCGAGTTCGTGCGGGTGCAGAAACCTGGCCCATTCGTGGGTGCCACGCGGTAGCAGGCTGAGCACATATTCGGCACCCAGGATGGCATACAGGTAGCTCTTGGCGTTTCGATTCAGGGTGGAAAAAAATACCCAACCTCCAGACTTTACCATGGTGGCACAGGCCGCCACGATGGAGGCGGGATCGGGCACGTGTTCCAGCATTTCCATGCAGGTCACCACATCAAATGCTTCTGGCTGTTCGCAGGCCAGGTCTTCTGCGGCGATCAGTCGGTAGTCGAGACGAACCCCGCTTTCGAGCAGGTGCAGACGGGCAACCTTGAGTGCTTTCTCGGAGAGGTCGATGCCGGTGACCTGTGCGCCGATCGCCGCCATGCTTTCGGCCAGGATGCCGCCGCCGCAGCCGACGTCGAGTACGCGCTTGCCCGGCAGGACGGCTTGGGTTGCGATCCACTCCAGACGCAGCGGATTGATATCGTGCAGGGATTTGAATTCGGATTCCGGATCCCACCAGCGGTGGGCAAGTTGGCTGAATTTGTCCAGTTCAGCCTGGTCGGCGTTGGCCATGAGAACCTCGTAGTTGGCAGAGTTGCCGGGATTGTCTTGCAGGCAGGCGCTTTGTGCCAGGGAAGTACTGATTAATTGCTTACCGTTCGGGCTGAGCTTGTCGAAGCCCTTGATTTTAAGGAGTGGGCACTTCGACAGGCTCAGTGCGAACGGATTTACTCAGCGGCTCCCTACCCACCCGACTGTATTGCCTGGAAGTGGTGCAGGAAAAGGGCTTCCAGTTCGTCGATGACCTGGCTTGCCACCTTGCCGTGCACCAGATGCTGGGTCATGAGGCCCGAGGTCTCGTGCAATATCCTGGCGCGGTCCAGCATGGGATAGTTTTCGCGTAAGCGTTTGATCGCCTTCACCACGCTTTCCTGACCGGGACGAGGGATGCCCAGCGGCTCGTTGGCTACCTCAGGCAATTCCGGCTGGGCGCGGGCGAGCATGAACTCCACATAGTCGAACAGGCCTTCCTGGCGGCTGGCGGGGAGTGCGCGGTAGAGGCGCAGCAAACGACGTTCGTTAGCCGTCATTACAATTTCCGGGGCAGTGCGTATTCCTTGATCAGGGGACTCTTATCGAGGAAGTCCAGGAAGGACTGGAGCAGCTTGCTGCGGAATTTCTCCTGTGGATAGACCAGCGAGAGTTGCCGGCGCAGCGGCGGGTTTAGCGGGATGGCGATGAGCTCGCCCAGTTTCACTTCCTTGACCACGGTGGTACTCGACACCACGGCCACGCCCAGGCCGGCGGCGACTGCACCCTTGATCGCCTCGCGGCTGCCCAGTTCCATGACCAGGTTGAGCTCGTCGAGATTGACTCCATTCACGCGCAGAAATTCGTCGATGCACTCGCGCGTCCCAGAGCCGGATTCTCGGCTGATATAAGGGTGATCGGCTACTTGGCGGGGGCTGGCGGACACCGCGCCGGCGAGATCGGAGAAGGGCGCGCAGATCATCACCAGCTCATCCTCGCAGCACACCTCGGTCACCAGATTCGGATGGTGCGAGGGCGATTCGATCAGACCCAGGTCGAGCGTGTGATCGGCCACCTTGTTCTC
>CAISDD010000068.1 GCA_903883985.1 uncultured Pseudomonadota bacterium
CATGATTACGCAAGACGAGACAGCAAGACGAGACAGCAAGACGATACCCTAGGGCGCAGGGTCAACGACACCGCCTTGAAAATGCACCTACTGGCGCAGTCTAGCGATCAGGACTCGTTCAAGAAAACAATGGGGCGCCCAGAAAGCGAGGGGAGAATTGTATCGACCATGGGGAATTCGACGCGGTTTGCCCGGCTGGTACTCGCAAGACGGACCTACAAGGACAAGATCCAGCCGGCCAGTTTCTTGGCGTTTTCGTCGGAAACCTGTGGATGGGCCGGCATCGGCATCGGACCCCAGACGCCCTTGCCGCCCTTTCTGATCACGTTCACCAGGTGCGCAGGCGCCTGGGTGTCCCCCTTGTATTTCCTGGCGACATCACGGTAAGCGGGGCCTACCACTTTTTTCTCGATCTGGTGGCAGCTCATGCAGCCGTTTTTCTGGGCCAGAGACTGATCAGCGGAGGCGATACCCGCAGTCAGTGCCAGCATGGCGATAACGATGGATTTCATGGGGGGTATCTCCTTGTTTTTACAATTCACGGACCAGGACGAAGCGCATGGTACGCAGGTGTCCGGATGCCGGGTATGGTCAAAACGTCTGTCACCCTGTCGGACGCAGAACCCGCTTACTCGAACCAGTGACGCCAGGAACCCTCGCGCAGGTAGGGCTCCAGCTCATCGCTGCTCAGGGGTTGGCCGAAGAGGAAGCCCTGCACGGCATCGCAGCCGCTCTCGCGCAGGAAGGCAAGCTGTCCGGGGCTATCCACGCCCTCGGCGACCGTTTGGATGCCGAGGCGGCGTCCGAAGGCGATGAGGGCGGCGACCAGTTCCCGGCTTTGCGGGTTGGTCTCGATTTCCTGGATGAAATACATGTCGATCTTGATCGCCGACAGGGGCAGTTGCTGCAACAGACTGAAGGAGCAAAATCCTGCACCGAAATCGTCCAGGGCGAATTTCATGCCTCTAGCGGCGAGTGCGTGCAGGTTGGCGAGCCCGGTCGGATTGCCGGTGACCACGCTCTCGGGAAATTCGAACGTGACGTCTTCGAGCGGTATGCCATGCAGGTGCAGCAGATCGATCACGGGCTCCACATCCACCATGCCCGCCAGTTGCAGGGAGGAGAGGTCCAGCGACAGACCTGGCCTGGGCAGGGCGAGCGCGCCAATCGCACGGGCGGCCAGGGCCAGGGTGCGCATCCCGACATCGGGCGTAATCCTGAGTTTCTCTGCATGCGCCACGAAATGGCGCGCGTTCAGCAGCTCACCGCTGGGGAGGCGGAAACGCAGCAAGGTTTCCAGTCTTTCCACCTCACCGCTATGCAGCGAAATCTCGGGCAAAAAGCGTGGCTCGAAGCGATCCTCGGCAATACCTTGGCACAAGGCTTGACCCAGGATGAAACTCAGCTGGAAGTCCCGCTGATCCTCGCTGCGGTAAAAGCGGAAATCGCCACGCCCGCCCTCCTTGACCTCGTAAAGCGCGGAGTCGGCGGCGGCGAGCAGGGTGTCGCTATCTTCACCGTCGTCGGGATAGATGGCGATGCCGATGCTCACCCCGATATGGATCAGATGACCCTCGACTTCATAGGGGAGAGAGACCGCCTCGATCAACTTGCCGCTGACCAGGGCCGCGGTTTCCTTGGCATCTTCGGATTCCAGGCTGGCGACGAATTCGTCGCCGCCGCGCCGGCTGACCGTATCGGTATCGCGCATGGTGGCCGCCATGCGCCGCGCCGCTTCTGTCAGAACCAGGTCGCCGATGGCATGGCCGTAGAGGTCGTTGACCGGCTTGAAATGATCGAGGTCAAGATAGAGCACCGCCAACTGGCCGCTGAGTCTATGCATGCGTGCGAGGGTGCGGCGCACATGGTCGTTGAACAGGATGCGGTTGGGCAGTCCGGTCAGCACGTCGTAATGGGCGAGGCGCCGAATACGGTCTTCTTCGCGCTTGCGCTGGGTGATGTCGGAAAACAGGCCGACATAGCGGGTGGTGCGCCTGAAGGGTTCTTCCACGGCGACGATGGACAGCCACTCGGGAAAGACCTCTCCGCTCTTGCGCCGATTGATGATCTCGCCAGTCCAACGCCCGAAGCTGCGCAAGCTGCTCCACATCTGCTGGTAGAACTCGGCCTTGTGATGGCCGGAGGAAAGCATGGAGGGCTGCTGACCCAGAGCCTCATCGGCGCGGTAGCCGGTGATCTCGCAGAAGGCGGGGTTCACCGCGATGATGTGGCCGCCCGAATCGGTCACGATCACGCCTTCGCTGGCAGCCTCGAACA
Organism: uncultured Pseudomonadota bacterium; assembly: GCA_903883985.1. Taxonomy (GTDB): domain Bacteria; phylum Pseudomonadota; class Gammaproteobacteria; order Burkholderiales; family Thiobacillaceae; genus PFJX01. Next base: position 2,278 of record CAISDD010000068.1, read on the forward strand.
CCAGCCGGGAGATGCGCAGTTCGCGCAAGCGCTGCGCATCGCGCAGGCACTTGGCCACGGCATCGCTCAACAGGTGTGCGTCCAGCGGCTTGGTCACATAACGATCGATGCCGATATCGAGCGACAGGCGCAGATGTTCGGTTTCCGTGGAGGAGGAAACGATGATGATCTGCGCTTCCGGGTCGAGCGCCTTGATCATGCGGCTCATTTCCAGGCCGTCCATCACCGGCATCATGACATCGGTGATCACCA
>CAISDD010000069.1 GCA_903883985.1 uncultured Pseudomonadota bacterium
TGGCGTGCTCAGCCAGTTCACTGCGGAAAATGGGCATCGTGGTCTGCACGACTTCATCGATATCCCCGGAGTCTATGCGGCCGGAAGGCTGGATGCGGACAGCGAGGGGCTGTTGATTCTAACCGACGACGGCGCGCTACAGCATCGGCTTGCCGATCCCCGCCACAAGCTGCCCAAGACTTATCTGGCACAGGTGGAGGGCGCGCCCACGGAAGCCGATCTGGAGCCGCTGCGCCAGCCCATGGATCTGGGCGACTTCATCACCCTCGCAGCCCGGGTGCGGCCAGTCACTGAACCCGACTGGCTCTGGTCGAGAGACCCGCCGGTGCGCCGGCGCCTGGCCATTCCCACCAACTGGATCGAAATCATCCTCGCCGAGGGCAAGAACCGCCAGGTACGGCGAATGACCGCCAAGGCCGGATTTCCCACACTACGCTTGATCCGCGTCGCGATCGGCAACTACCGCTTGCAGGGTCTGCTGCCGGGGGAAATGAGGAGTGAGTAGCCGGCTTAGCCGGAGATGGGGATTTCCAGGGTGATGCCGAGCTGGAGCGGTTCCGCATGTTCGTTCCAGCGGCGGATGTCGGCAACCTTGACGTGGTAGAGCTTGGCGACCCGGTAGAGGGTGTCGCCACGGCGCACGGTGTGCGAACGCATGGTCGGGCGTTTTGCTCTGGCCGCCGGTGCAGGCGCCGGTGCAGGCGCACGGCTGGCGATGTTTGTTGTGGAGGGGACCAGCAGGGTTTGCGCATTGGCGACCTTGCCACGGAAGAGCTTGAGGGGATTGTGTTCCTTCAGCCAGTCCAGGCTCACGCCGAACTCTCCGGCGATCTTGCTGGCGCTTTCTCCACGATGAGCGGCATAGCGGTGCAGGCTGAACTGATCGACCCCCCCCCGCCGATGCAGGTTGAACTGGAAGGTCTCGACCCGCTCGGTGGGCAGCAGCAAGACATTGCGGCTGTCGGTATAGATCACGCGGCGCTGGAAGCCAGGGTTGAGGGAGATGAATTCGTCCAGATTCATCTCCGCCAGACGAGCGGCCTGTTTGGCCTCCATGGGCTGATCCAGAGTGACCTGCATGAAATAGGGCTCGTTGACGAGTTCCCCAGGATGGATGCCGAAACGCTCCGGATCGCGCAGGATGTTGCGCACCGCGATCAGCCTGGGCACGTAATTGCGGGTCTCCTGAGGCAGTTTCAGGCTGACATAGTCCGCGCTCTTGCCCTGGCGACGCGACTGCGCGCGTGCCACACAGCCTTCGCCACAGTTGTAAGCGGCCAGCGCCAGCTCCCAGTCACCGAACATGGCGTGGAGGTTTTGCAGATAGTCGAGCGCGGCGCGAGTGGCGGTGAGGACGTCGCGGCGGCCGTCGTACCAGGCGTTCTGCTTAAGTCCGTAGACCTGCCCGGTGGCGGGCATGAACTGCCAGATGCCGGACGCTTTCATCGGCGACAGCGCCTGCGGGTTGTAGGCCGACTCGATCATGGGCAGGAGAGCGATCTCCATCGGCATGCCGCGCTTCTCCACCTCATCGGCGATGAAATACAGATACAGCCGGCTGCGCGCGATGCCCCGCTGCAAATAGTCGGGGTGTGCACGGAACCATTCTTCCTGAACCCGTGTGAGGGCGGGGTCCGATTCACCGAGGCGAAAGCCGCCGCGCAAGCGTGCCCAGAGGTCGGTCTCCGCCTCGGCCGAGACCGATCCGGCAAGCGCATAGCTGATCTTGAGGGCGGGCGCTTCGGTGTCTGCCATGCAAGGTGCAGTGCCGGCTACCAGGCAGAGGAGGAGGGCGAAGAGACAATATCGACTAAGAGGCATCGGCTGGGCGGGTTGGGGACAGCGAGTCAAGTGGCGAAGTGCGGGCGAAGTGCGGGCGAAGTGCGTGCGAAGTGCGTGCGAAGTGCGGGCTGTTTGGACTTTGCGGGCGAAGCGCGGCTCGGGCCGCAAGACACAGAGTGCGTCGCATCGTACCCCTATTCCTCCTTCTATTCAATGCAAGTGACTGTTATTACTGTAAAATGGGTAGAGATATCGTGCATTCAGCGCTCGTCTCGCCAGCGCCGCACGGCGGCGAAGGCCTCCAGACCAGGCTGTAGGGGAGTTCCGAAGTGTCGCGCGGCCGCAACGATGACGCGCGCCTCTTCACAGCGCAGGAAGGGATTGGTGGCGAGTTCCGCGCTCAGGCTGACAGGAAGAGACGGTTTGCCGCTCAATGCCCGCACCTCCTCAAGGCGCCGCAGCAGGGCAGGGTTGTCCGGTTCCAGTTCCAGTGCGAAATCGATATTTTCCAGAGTGTATTCGTGCGCGCAGTAGACCAGTGTGTCCATCGGCAGCGCCTTGATGAGTGCGAGCGAGGTGTGCATCTGCGCCGGCGTGCCCTCGAAGAGGCGGCCGCAGCCGCAGGAAAACAGGGTATCGCCGCAGAACAGGGCGCCGTGGCCGACGTAGCAAAGGTGGCCCAGAGTGTGCCCTGGAGTGGCGAGCACCTGGAAGCGCAAGCCGAGTGCGCGGATGTCCACAGTCTCGCCGCCAACAACCGGGTGCGTCCTGCCAGGGATGTTCTCCTGCGCTGGCCCATAGACGGGCAGCTCGTGGCGCGCGGCGAGTTCGCGGATTCCGCCGACATGGTCGTCATGGTGATGGGTGACCAAAATGGCGACAGGGTTGAGGTGCTGGCTATCCAGCCAGGCTAGAATCGGCGCGGCTTCTCCAGGATCGACCAGCATTGCCGACTGGTCGTCGTGGAGGGCCCAAACATAGTTGTCCCGGAAAGCGGGGATGGCAGTTACTTTCATGCCGACATTGTCGGCGTATTTTTCGGGGCGTCAAACTTGCAGACCTGGTTTGAGAGCGAGTTGGGTCTATATCTCCTGTCGCGGGAGCAGGCCTGGTTCGACGCCGTCAGCGCCGATCTCTTTGGCTTCAACGCCATGCAGGCCGGGCATTGCAAGGTCGAGTGTCTGCGCGCGAACCGCATGCCCCATCGTTTTTGCGGCGGCCACGGGGCGGGCGAATTGCGCTGCCTCCCGGAGCAGTTGCCGATCGCCAGCCTAAGCCTGGATTTGCTCGCCTTGCCGCATCAACTGGAGTTTTCGCCGAACCCGCACGCGGTGCTGCGTGAGGCGGAGCGGGTGTTGCGCCCGGAAGGCCGTTTGCTGATCTCCGGCTTCAACCCCCTGAGCCTGTGGGGGCTGCGCCGTTGCCTGACGCGCCAGAACGCGGATTGGCCCTGGCGCGGGCGTTTCATCCACCTCGCCCGGATCAAGGACTGGCTGGCGCTGCTGGGCTTCGAACTGGCGGGCGGGCGCATGGCCTGCTACGCGCCGCCACTGGATCGCGCAGCCTGGCTGGAACGTTACGCCTTCCTGGAGGCTGCGGGGGATCGCTGGTGGGCTTTGGGCGGGGGAGTCTATCTGATCCATGCGGTGAAGCGGGTGCATGGCATGCGTCTGATCGCGCCTAAGTGGGAGGGACAATGGTTGCCTCACCCGAGCTGGGCCGCTCGTAACTCTTTGAATAAAAATGACTGAAGAAAAAATAGTGGATTTGTACAGCGACGGCGCCTGCAAGGGCAACCCGGGCGTGGGCGGTTGGGGCGTGCTCTTGCGCTTTGGCGAGGTGGAGAAAGACTTGTGCGGCGGCGCGCGTGCGACTACCAACAACCGCATGGAGTTGCAGGCGGTGATCGAGGGCCTGAAGGCGCTCAGTCGTCCCTGCCAGGTGCGGGTGCATACCGACTCGAAATATGTGCAGCAGGGCATCTCGGAATGGCTGCCCAACTGGATACGCCGCGGCTGGAAGACCGCAGGTGGCACGCCTGTGAAGAACCAGGATCTGTGGCGCGAGCTCTCGCAAGAGGCAAACCGCCACCGTGTCGAATGGCTCTGGGTGAAAGGCCACGCCGGGCATCCGGAAAACGAACGCGCCGATGCCCTGGCGAACGAGGGCGTGCAGAAGGCGTTGAAGGAACAATCATGACGCGGCAGATCGTGCTGGACACCGAAACCACGGGCCTGGACCCGGCGCTGGGGCACAGAGTGATCGAGATCGGCGCCCTGGAGATCGTCAACCGCCAGGCTTGCGGCGCGACTTACCACGTCTACCTTAATCCGGATCGTGAAATCGACGCCGGAGCCGTGGCCGTGCACGGCTTGACCCAAGATTTTCTCGCCGACAAGCCGCGCTTCGCCGATATCGCTCAGGAATTTCTGGAGTTCGTGCGTGGTGCCGAGCTGGTGATCCACAACGCGCCCTTCGACGTGGGTTTTCTCAACGCCGAACTGGCGCGGCTGGACGAGGGCCCGGTCAAGCGCCACTGCACGGTGCTGGACACGCTGAAACTGGCCAAGGAGATGCACCCAGGACAGAAGAACAACCTGGACACCTTGTGCCGGCGTTACGAGGTGGACAACTCCGGCCGCGCCTTCCACGGCGCCTTGCTCGACGCGCAATTGTTGGCCGAGGTATACCTGGCCATGACGCGCGGACAGGAAACCTTGGGCATCGATATCGCCTCGCCCGCCCAGACCCAGGCCGCTACCCTGGTGCGTCGCGGCCCGCTCGCGGTGTTGCGCGCGGATGCCGTGGAAAATGCGGCGCATGCGGCGTATCTGGCGGGGTTGGCCAAGGAGTGTGGGGAGGTGCTGCCTTGGTGAAGTACGCATTATTGTGCGCCGCCGTTCTTGCCACTACGCTGCCACCTCTTTGTGCCGCCGCAGAGTTGAGCGAATCCGATTTTCTCGGCGACTTTCCTGTGGTGCTCACGGCCAGCCGCCTGATGCAACCCGCCCAGGATGCGCCCAAAAGTATCAGCGTAATCGACCGCGCCATGATCGAGGCGTCCGGCTTTCAGAACCTGGCCGAATTGTTCCAGTTGGTGCCGGGCTACTATGTCGCCCAGAGGAATGGCTACACGTTTGCGGTCACCAGCGGTCTGGTCGACGAGTACTCGCGCCAGATGCAGGTGTTGGTGGATGGCCGTTCGGTCTATCAGCCCACGATGGGTGGGGTGCAGTGGGATGCGTTGCCGCTGGCCATCGCCGACATCGACCGCATCGAAGTGGTGCATGGCCCGGATGCCGACAGCTATGGTGCCAATTCGATGATGGGGGTCATCAATATCCTCACCCGCCGCCCGGACGAGGCGGGAACCACGCTGTCGGTCACGGCAGGCAGCGAGAATCGGCGCGACTTCCTTTTTCGCTGGGCCGGCGGCGAAGCCAGCAAACAGCGCGTCACCCTGGGTTGGCAGCAGAACGAGGGACTTACCGGTCTAAACGACAGCACGCACGCTCCCCTGTTTACCTACTCGGGCGACATCGACGTGGGGCCAGGGCGTAGTCTCAATTTGCAGATGGGTTATGTTGGCGGCACCCGAGGCGCGGGCGACTTCGCTCAATATGGCAACGGGACTTCTCTGCCCCACGACCAGAGGGTGGACAGCCAGTTCCAGCAACTCGACTACCGTGCCGGCCTCTCGGATGGCGGGGAGTGGCTGTTCAAGGCTTATCATAACTATCTGATGGACAAGGAGACCGTGCCGGTCGGCCCCGGTGCGCCCATCACGACTTATCACGGTATTCCGGTCTACCTGCTTCCTGGCAGTTATGAACTCGACCTCCTGTCCGAGCGCTGGCATGTGGAGACCCAGTGGAACCGGCCGTTGAACGACGCCGTGCGCTTCTCCCTGGGGGCGTATGCGCGCCATGACGCCGTCAACTCGCCCCTCAATTACGGCACGGACCAGGATCTCGTGGCCGCGAGCTGGGGCGCATTCAGCCATGCCGAGTGGCGCCTGGCGAAGGCATGGCTGCTCAACGCCGGAATGATGTGGGAGTACCACGACCTGGTAGGCAGTCGCGTATCGCCCCACCTTAGCTTGAGCTGGCAGCCCAGCCCGAACCACACGTTGCGCTTGGGGGTCGCGCGCGCCTATCGCGATCCGCTGGAGTTCGAGAAAAACGCCAACTTCGCGCTCACCCTCATGACCACGGCAGGGCCCTACACCGAGCGACTCTACGGCTCGAACCCCGGTATCCAGCCGGAGAGCGTGCTCTCCCGGGAGGTCGCTTATCTCGGCAGATGGCCGGAATACGGCTTGACAGGGGAGGCGCGTATCCACATGGATAGCCTGGGGGGGCTAATCGACCTTCCTCCGGGGGAAAAGCCACCTTACCACCTGACGAATGTCGGCGAAAGCCTGGATCGCGGCGTGGACGCTACGCTGCGCTGGCGCCTCGCTCCCCACGCTTTCGTGCAGATGAACTATGCCTTCCTGCATATCGACACTACGCTGTTCGCAAAGCCATATTTCCCACCATTGCTGGTCAGTCTGCTCGCCTCGTACCGCTTCGACCATGGCATTGATGTCAGCCTGGGGTATTACCAGAGTGCCGCGCTGGTCATGATCAGCAGCGACAGGCCGCCGGCCTACCACCGCACCAATTTGCGCATCGCGCGGGAGTTCAAACAGGATGGACACCCGGTGCGGCTGGCCTTCATCTTGCAGGGATTGGGAGCCGACAATTATGGCTATAACTACTCGGCCCCCAGCCCCGCGCGGGATTTGCTGCCACGGCAGGCTCTCCTGCAGTGCCAGGTTGAATTCTGAGGATTATTGTTGACGAATACCCACGGACCACCCGGATCGACGGCCTCGCGATTGCGCTGGGTGTTGGTCTGTCTTGCCGCTTGCGTGGTGCCTGCCGCTTGGAGCGATGGCGCGGTGCAGTTGATTGTGAGCGAGGAGGGGGGCGCCTACCTAGAGGCTGCGGACGCCTTCCGCGCGGCTTTCGGGGCTACGCATCCGCTCAGAAGCTGGTCGTTGGCGCAACTCGACGGCGCGCAGCTTCGCGCCCTGAGCGGCGAGCACGACCTGATCGTGGCGATCGGCTTGAAGGCCGCTCGCGCGCTGGCGAAACAGTATGGTGGCCAGGCCGCGGTGCTCACCCTGATGCTGCCGCGCGTATCCGCAGAGCGTCTCCCCTGGCCTGCTGGCATGCCACGCCGCAAGGTGTCCCACGTCTACATCGATCAGCCTGCCAGCCGAACCTTGGGATTGGTGGCCGCCGCTTTTCCCCAGGCCCGACGGGTCGCTCTGGTGGTGTCCGCAGAGAATGCCGAGGCGGTGAAATCCTTGCAGCAGGAAGCCGCGCGACGGCATTTGAGTCTCAACCTCAACACGGTGGCGCAGGATGAAGAGGTGGCCCCCTCTCTGCGCGAGGTGTTGCCCGATTCCGACGTGCTGTTGCTGCTCCCGGATTCCATCGCCATCCACGCCGGCAATGCCCAGAATGTGCTCCTGATGACTTACCGCTATCGCGTGCCGGTGGTGGGGTTTTCACCCGGGCTGTCGAAGGCGGGTGCGGTCGCCGCGGTCTATTCTTCCCCAGCCCAGATCGGCCGCCAGGGAGGGGTGATGGCGCTGCACTGGAAGCCGGAATACGGCGAATTGCCCGTGCCGCGCGATGCCGAGGCATTTTTTATCGCCTTCAACCCGCATGTCGCCCGCTCCCTGGGCGTGATCCTGCCCGACCTGGTCCAGGTGCGAAAACGGCTGGGAGCGGAAGAAAATTGATTGCCTGGATCTGGGCGAGTCGCCCGCGAGGGTGTCCATACGTCGCTGTGTGAGGTACAATGGCCGATTCGCCGCCTAAAAAATTAGGCACGCGTTTCATTACGCCATCAACCCCGTCTGCCGGGGCCGCCTTTCTGGCGGCAGGCCGACGCAGGAGCCGTTCATTGTCTTCCCCCCTCGTTACTTCCAGCCCGGCCTTCGCCGATCTCGGGCTGTCCGCCCCTTTGCAGCGCGCCATCCAGGATGCCGGCTATGTCACGCCAACGCCTATCCAGGCGCAAGCCATTCCCCTGGTTCTGGCCGGCGGCGACCTGCTCGCCGCCGCCCAGACCGGTACCGGTAAGACCGCCGGCTTCACCCTGCCGATTTTGCATCGACTGAGCAGCAAGCCGCTGACCCCGAAACCGGGACGGCCGCGCTGCCTGATCCTGGTGCCCACGCGGGAACTGGCGGCCCAGGTCGAGGAGTCGGTGCAGACCTACGGCAAGCACCTTTCCCTCGTCTCTATGGTCATGTTCGGCGGCGTCAACATCAATCCGCAATATAAGGCACTGAAGGGAAGGGTGGACATCCTGGTGGCCACGCCCGGGCGATTGCTCGATCATGTCGGACAAAAGACCGTGGACTTGTCAGGTGTCGAGATACTGGTGCTCGATGAAGCCGACCGCATGCTGGACATGGGCTTCATCCGCGACATCCGCAAGGTGATCGGCCTGATCCCGAAGCAGCGCCAGACCCTGCTGTTCTCTGCGACCTTCTCCGAAGAAATCCGCACTCTCGCCAACACGCTGCTGAACAATCCGGGCACCGTCGAGGTCGCGCGCCGCAACACCGCCTCGGAACTGGTGGAGCAGTCGGTGCACCTGGTGCAGCAGGGGCACAAGAAGGAGTTCCTGGCCCATCTGATCCGCCATCATAACTGGCAGCAGGTACTGGTGTTCACCCGCACCAAGCACGGCGCCAACAAGCTGGCTGAAAAACTCCTCAAGGACCGCATACCCGCGGCCGCGATCCACGGCAACAAGAGCCAGGCGGCGCGCACCCGTGCACTCGCTCAGTTCAAGGACGGCACCTTGCAGGTCCTGGTGGCGACGGACATCGCCGCGCGCGGCATCGATATCGACCAGTTGCCGCAGGTGGTGAATTTCGAGCTACCCAATGTGCCGGAGGATTACGTACACCGCATCGGCCGCACTGGCCGCGCCGGCAGCGTCGGTGCAGCCGTGTCGCTGGTGGACAACGAGGAAATGGGTTACCTCAAGGATATCGAGCGCCTGATCAAGCGATCCATCGCCCGCGTGGTCGTGGAAGACTTCGTCATGCCGGAAACGGCGGCCTCGCATGTGGGTACGGACGACGAAGAGCGCCGCCCACCCCGGCCCGCGGGTGGGCGCAATCCGCCGAACCGCGCCACACCCAGGCGAGCCGATGCTCCCCGCAAACCCTCGGCGCCGAGCGGTGGCAAACCCGCGCGCGGGGGCGCGCCCGTGCGCCACGGCGCGCGCCCGTCAGCGGCTCTGCTGGGAACGAAAAAGGGTACATGAGGGCGCGCTGTTGACCGTACGCCATACTTTCGCGACACTGTGCCACGAAGCCCGACAATGAGATAATGCCGCCATGAATACCCCGCCCACAGCCACTCCCCGCCGTCGCATGCAAGATCTTCTGGCCATCCCCGAACGGCTGCGTACCGAAGCCGAGTGGGATGAGTTGCATGAACTTGAAATCTCGCTCGCCCCCGGTAATCGCGCCGATTCCGGGGCGCAGCATCCGCCGCGTAGCAACGATGCGCCACGTCCGCCGCGCCAGAACAACGCCTCTGCTCCGCCCAGGCCCAGGCCGGTGCCCCCAGAGGGTGGAGAAGCGAAGAAACCTTTTCGCAAGCGCCAGCGCAAGCCGCCCAAGCCTGGTGGTACGGATGGCACGGGTGGCACGGGTGGCACGGGTGGGCCTGCCGGCCCTGCCGTGCCGTCCGAGTCCGCGGAGTAGGGACCAGGCCGCGAGATCATGTCCTGGCAGGGGTTCGCGCTCACCTCCGCCTTTTTTGCCGGCCTGACCGCAATTTTCGGGAAGCTGGGTGTGGAAGGGATGAATTCCAACCTGGCCACGCTGATCCGAACGCTGATCATTTTTGCGATGACGCTCGCTATCGTCACAGTGCGCTGTGAGTGGCACCTCCCCCGCGTGGTCGAAGCGCGCCCCGTCGCTTTCCTGGTGCTTTCCGGCCTGGCGACCGGGTTTTCCTGGCTGTTCTACTACCGCGCCTTGCAAATGGCCCCGGCTTCACTGGTCGCGCCCACCGACAAACTGAGCGTGGCCTTCGCCATCCTGCTGAGCGTCGTGTTCCTGGGCGAGGCTTTCACGCTCCGGCTGGCCATGGGAGGGAGCCTGATCCTGCTGGGTGTGCTGATCCTCGCCTGGCCCTGAGCGCGCGTGCCTGCTTACTTGCGGTAAACCGCAGCCTCCATTTCCAGCCCGTTGCTCATGTAGGCGTGGAAATACTCCAGGTTGTTGTAGCGTGGGCTGCCGGCCTTGTCCGGTTCATGGCGCGTGGATCGGTGGCAGCCTTCGTAACGCTTCTGTAGGGTCACCAGGGTGTCGCCGCCGCGGAAAACGGGCCAGTGCGTGGCTTGCCCCAGCAAGGGGGAGAGTATCTCCGAGCGCAGACGGTTGCCGGCGGCGTCGACGTGGCAGCTGCCGCAGGAGAAGTTGAGCTGGCCCGAACGGCTATAGAAGGTTTTCTTGCCGTCTTCGTAGGCTTCCAGCGCCCCCTTGCCTTCCACCTTGATGTTCATCTTCATGCCGTCCGACAGCGTGCGCATATAGGCACCGAGCAGGCCTATGGTCTTGGGGTCGCCGTAAGCATAAGGTTCCTCACCATTGGCCTTGCGGCATTCGTTGAGGACGTCCTCCAGGGTTACCACCTTGGCGCGGGCGGCGTCGTATAGGGGGTAGTTGCCGGCGATCTGTTTGCCGCCGTTGGGCAGGCAGTTCGCATAGGTCTTGCCGCTCTTCAGTGGAGCCTTCCAGAGCTTCTCTCCCTGATCGAGTTGGTCCAGGAAAGGGGGGAACTCCATGATGCTCTTGTACTGGCTCAAGGCATCCGGGTCGAAAGCCAGGGCGCCGTAGATGCTGTCCTCCGTCTTGATGTCGGGGTACTTGTTCTTGAAGTAGGCGACCAGATTCAGCCGGTCTTCCTCCGGCGTTGCGTTGGCGGACACAGCACCCAGCAACAGTCCAATACCGGTCATCACGACCAGGCATTTCTTCATTCTGTTCTCCCGAATCTCATTCGTTAGAGTCCGTAAAGGAAATCCACGACCTTGTCGATTTCTTCTTCGGTCAGCACCTGATGTTTGCCGATTGGGGGCATGATGGTCTCGGGGTTGCTGGTACCCGCATCCCATATCTTGGCGCGCATGACAGCCTTGTCGGGGAAGCGCGCTTGCATGGCGATCAGCGGGGGGCCGCTGTTACCCGTCTGTTCGGCGTCAGGCTGGGTTGGCATGCCGTGACAGGCCAGGCAGTTGCCCTTGGAGCGGTTGAAGGCGATGTCCTTGCCGCTTTCGGCGGCGAACGCCGTACCGGCGACGGCGAGCATTCCGGCGATGATGCTATTGCGCATGTGGTCTCCCATTCGGTTGTAACCCTAAGCGATGCTGCGACCGGGCCCCTCACCCTGCCCTCTCCCGAAGGGAGAGGGTTCCACCCCCTTCCCCCTCCGGGGGAAGGGCCGGGGATGAGGGCCTGCGTCCGCAGCTTAATGAAGGCAAGTTACGCGACATTACTTATCTGGCGCGCCAGTGCCGCTATTTTCCCGGCGATGGTAGTGGCGAAGGGGGGAGGGCGCAACACGAAAGTCCACGGCGAGTCCAGTGCATTCCAACGTTCATGGGTTCATTTTTCTGCTTTCCCAGCCTTGGCGGCCTGTTGCCGCTGTTTCATCTCGCGCAGGCGAGCGTCGATGATCGAGAGCGTGTAAAAGTCCGCTCCCCCTGCTTTCTGTGCCAGTTGCAGTTGCTCGATGGCCTCGCCCTGGCGTTCTTGCAGGGCATAGGATTCGGCTTGCGCCAGATGCGATTGCGTCATTTCCCCCAGCGCTTGGTGGGCTTCCGCCAGGAGGCTATAGAGGCGGGCATCGGCGATCCATGTGCGCTGCTGTTCGCCGACGAAGATGAGCGCTTCGCGCGGTCTTCCTGCCGCGAGCAGCGCGCGTGCGTAGAGGTAGGTCAGGGGACGATAACTGGTGAATTGGGGGGTGGCATGGGCTAGCAGGTCGGCCGCGCGCGAATACTGTCGCTCGCCTAGTGCGAGTTCCGCCTTGAGTGACAACACCATGGGGGAGGACACCTTGCTGGCATCCAGCTCAGTTAAGGCCGCATTCGCCCTTTCCGGCTTTCCCGCGTGCACGGCGGCGCTAGCCAGGCCATACCAGTTCGCCGGTTCTGGATTGGTTTGCACCAGAACTTCGAAGCGGTGCAGCGCCGTGGCCGGCTCGCCCTCGTTGGCCTGGATGCGCGCCCGCACGAACTGGAACTCCAGGCTGTCCACATGCTGGTGATAAGGCATCCGCGCCACCCGATTCTGCATGTCGGCGATGCGCTGGTAGGTCAGCGGGTGGGTGCGCATGTAGGCCGGGGCGTTGTTTTCGTATATCCGCCCCTGAGCCTGCAAGCGTTCGAAGAAAGTGACCATGCCCTGCGGGTCGAATCCCGCCCCCGTCATGATCTGGAGCCCCACCCGATCCGCCTCGCTTTCATTGGCGCGGGTGAAGTTGAGCTGGTTCTGGATGTTCATGGCCTGGGTCGTGGCGATGGCGGCCTCCGATACCTGGCTGTTGGAGCGTGCGGCGAGAATCGCGATCGCCAGGGCCGCCAGGGTGGCGATGCCGGTGATGTTCTGGTCGCCCACCATGCGCGCGATGTGGTGCTGGGTGACGTGCGCGGTTTCATGGGCGAGTACGCCGGCCAGCTCGGATTCGTTGCGGGTCGCGGAAATCAAGCCAGTATTCACGCCGATGAAACCACCTGGCATGGCAAAGGCGTTAATGCTCGGGTCGCGTACCGGAAAATAATCGAAGTGGCGCCTGGATTCCGGCGAGGCCCCCGCCAGCTTGTCGCCCAGGGTGTTCAGGTAATCCTCCAGGATTGGGTCATCCAGGTAATCGGCCTCGCCACGCACCTGACGCATGATCTCGTGGCCGATCTGATCTTCCTGGGATTCGGAGAGGGCAGCGCGGCTGGAGTCGCCCAGATCGGGTAGGCCGGCGGCCAGAGAGGACTGGATGCCGAAGAGGAGGAGGAGGACTAAGGCTGAGGCGTTCATGGCGGTTATGATAACGGCCCGCATCCCAGGTTCCCCTTATTGCCATGAACGACTTTACACATTTTGACGAACAGGGCCGTGCCGTGATGGTTGGCGTCGCAGAGAAAGCGGAAACCCGGCGCGTCGCGGTGGCCACGGGCCGCATCCGCATGCAAGCCACCACCTTCGCCATGATCCGCGACGGAGCCGCCACGAAGGGCGATGTAGTCGGCGTCGCACGCTTAGCTGGCATCATGGGAGCCAAACGTACCCCCGACCTGATCCCGCTGTGCCATCCCATCTCGCTCACGAAAGTGACCCTGGAATTCAGCCTGATCGCCGCCGACGCCGCCATAGCCTGCACCGCCACGGCGGAGACCGTGGGCCGCACCGGGGTGGAAATGGAAGCTCTAACCGCCGCCAGCGTCGCCCTGCTCACTATCTACGACATGTGCAAGGCGGTGGACCGTGGCATGGTGATCGAGTCGCTGCGGCTGCTGGAGAAGCAGGGGGGGAAATCGGGGCACTGGCGGGCCGAAGCCCAGGACCCAGATTCGTAGGGCGATTTCCCATAACGGTCAAACTATTCGACGGGGGTGGCTAGGTCCACGCCATCTAATTCACTTGATCTTGCCAATTACAGGCGTGGCAATTGCCCGAGCCCGCGTAGGTTGGGCTGAGCAAGGCGAAGCCCAACACCTTGCAAGCTTCGACCTGGCGCTAATGAGTAGCGTCGGCGTCTCGCCGGTTTTACCCCAGTCAGCGCAGCTTGCGTTAGCCGACGTTTCATGTCGGCGCAA